>NZ_JALPKQ010000019.1:0-90310 GCF_051383655.1 Geodermatophilus sp. CPCC 205761 | reverse complement strand
GCCCGCAGCTCGGCCACCGCCCGGCCGGTCAGCTCCCGGACGTGGTCGCGGCCGCGCGCCCGCAGCGCCGCCCGGCCGCTGGGCACCGGCACCAGCCGCACCGGCCCGGGAGCGCGGGCCAGCCCGGCGAGCACTCCCGCGACCGCCAGGGCCAGCGCGGCGCCCAGCGGCCGCGCCAGCTCCGCGCGGCCGCGTTCCTTGAAGGCGTTCACGGTCGGGCGGACCGGTCCCGCGTAGGCGCCGGCCGCCACCGTCGGCGGGAAGCCGGGCGGGAAGCGCCGCGGCTGGGCCAGGTGCGGCAGCGTCAGCAGCCCCGCGCAGCGGCGGCACAGCAGCGCACCGGGCAGCTCGCAGCCGGCGCAGGTGCGCGGCAGGAGCAGGTCGGCCAGCGCGTCGAGCACCCCGCCGTCCACCCGGCCAGCCTCGTCCCCGGGGCACCGGGCGCCCAGGCCCGCCGCGGATCTGTGGACGACGGCGTCAGAGCGGGTAGACCGGCTCGGTCCCCGGCAGCGGCTGGGCGCCGCGGACCAGCGTGACCCAGGTGCCGCCGGCCAGCTGCCACTGCCAGATCGTGCCCCCCGCGCTCACCAGCGGCGGCTGTCCGGGGGCCGCCGCGACACTGGTCGGCTGGCTGGGCAGCCCGGCGGTCGGCACGGAGTCCAGGCCCCAGCCGTCCACGCCCACCACGTAGGGCTCGATCCGGCCCTCCTCCGCGTCCCCGGCCAGCAGCAGCAGGCTGCCCGCCGTCCGCCACGCCACGTCGGCGACCTGGGACAGCGACGGCGCCACGTCCCGCAGGTCGCGCAGCGCCACCGGGCCGTCCTCGGAGCGCACCACCGTCCCGACGAGGAGGCTCTCCCGCTGCCCGTTCTCCACCACGACGGCGGCCCGGACGCCGTCCGGCGACAGCTGCAGCACCGTGGCGCGCCCCAGGCCGGCCAGCGTGGGGACGGTGACCGGCTGCGGGGTGCCACCGGCCGGCACCCGGACCACCGCGCCGCCGTCGCGCACCACCCAGAACTCCTCCCGGGTCGCGGCGACCGTGGGTGCGGTGAGGCTGCTCCCGGACAGCACCGGGACGAGGTCGCCGCCGTACGGACCGGACAGCAGGACGGCCGGGCCGTCGCGGTCGGTCGTCCCCACCATCTGGGTGGGCTCGCCGGTGCGCTCGTCGGTGGCGATCGCGGCGCCGGTGAGGCCGTAGGCGCCGGCCCCGGCCGGCCCCGGCGCCGGGTCGGCCGGCACCATCCGCAGCGCGCCGGCGTCGACGTAGTGGCCGACCGCGCCCACCGGCACGGTGTCGGGGTCGAACCTCGTCCACGTGTCGACCGACTGCCGCTGGGGGACGCCGTCGAGGGGCAACGGCTCGCCGTCCACCAGGATCTCCACCGTCCGGGCGGGCAGCTGCTCGAGGGTCCACACCAGCTGCGCGGACAGCTCGCTGAGCTGCGACTCCGGCGCCTCGGCCAGCCCGGTGAGGTCGACGGTCACCGTCTGGGCGGAGACCGACACGGCCCGGCGCAGCGCCGCGCCGGCGAGGGAGTTCCGGACGCCGGCCTGCAGCTGGGCCGACGGCCCGTCGAGCATCCGCTCCACCAGCACGGTCGGCTGCGCCTCGCCGCTGATCAGGTACCGCGGGTCGGGCACCACCCGCCGCCCCGTGGGGTCGAGGAAGTAGAGGTCGCGGCGCTGGTAGAGCCGCTCGAAGTCCGGCTCGAGGATGGTCAGCCCGTCCGGCGGGTTGGTGATCCGCCACTCCCCCTCGACCTCCTGGAGGGTGAAGTCGCGGGCGTAGACGCCCTGGCCGGACACGGTGAACACGCCCCGCTGGTCGATCGTGCCCACCAGCTCCGCGGTCACCGCCACCGTGCCGGCGTCGGTGGTCACCGTGGCGTAGTCCGGGCCGAGGACGGTGATGCCCGACTCGTCCGACCACGTCCGCGTGGCGTCCGGCGTCAGGTGCTCGCGGGCCACCGGGTGTCCGCGCACGGTGCTGGCCGCGGCGTCGAGGAAGCCGCGCACGATCTCGTCGGGCGTGGCCTCCGCCACCGGGGACAGCGGCTCGATGCCGACCGGGGCGTCCGAGCGGGTCGGCGCCTGGGTGATCTGCATCGTCGCCGAACTGGTCGGGACCGTCGAGCACGCCGTCGCCAGCGTCAGCAGGCCGGCGAGCAGGCCCGCCGCCGTCCCGCGGCGGCGCCTCACCGCTGGACCCCGGCGCGGCGGCCGACCGCCGGCCGCAGCGGCAGCGGGGAGCTGGTCAGGTCCGTCCCCGCGGTCAGCGGCACGGTCAGCCGGAACTGGGCGCCCGCGCCGGGCTGGCCCCACACCTGCAGCCACCCGCCGTGCAGCCGGGCGTCCTCGAGGCTGATCGACAGGCCCAGGCCGCTGCCGCCGACCGTCCGCACCCGGGACGGGTCGGCCCGCCAGAACCGGTCGAACACGTGCTGGGCCTCGGCGGAGCTGAGCCCCACGCCGTGGTCGCGCACGGTCACCGCGGCCGCCGTCCGGTTGGCCGCCCAGGTGATCTCCACGGGCCGGCCGGCTCCGTGCTCGATCGCGTTCCCGACCAGGTTGCGCAGGATCCGCTCCACCCGGCGGGCGTCGACCTCGGCGATGACCTCCTCGTCGGGACCGCTCACGCTCAGCTCGCAGCCGTGCCGCTCGGCCAGCGCGGACATCCCGGCGGCCACCCGGCCCACGAGGGCGCCGAGGTCGGTGGGCTCCCACTCGAGGACGGCGGCCCCGGCGTCGTAGCGGCTGATCTCCAGCAGGTCGGTGAGCAGCACCTCGAACCGGTCGAGCTCGGTCTGCAGCAGCTCCGCCGAGCGCGCCACGTGCGCCGGGAAGTCGGCGCGGGACTCGTAGAGGATCTCCGCGGCCATCTGCACGGTGGTCAGCGGCGTGCGCAGCTCGTGCGACACGTCGGAGGTGAACCGCTGCTGGAGCTGGGAGAGCCCCTCCAGCTGGGTGATCTGCCGTTGCAGGCTGTCGGCCATCGCGTTGAAGCTGGTGGCCAGCCGGGCGAGGTCGTCCTCGCCGCGCACCGTCATCCGCTCCTCGAGCTGCCCCTCGGCCAGCCGCTGCGCGGTGCCGGCCGCCCGGCGGACCGGGTCGACGACCAGCCGGGTGACCAGCACCCCGATGCCGACGACGAACAGGGTGAGGGCGATGCCGCTGATGACGACGGTGCTGCGGATCAGCGACAGGCTCTCCTCCTCCTGGACGAGGGGGAACGCGTAGTACAGCTCGATCCGCTCCGTGGCCGCGGCGTCGGTGGGCACGGGCGCGCCGATCAGCAGCGTCGGGCGGGGCTCGCCGGCGGCGTCGGGGACCATCGCGTACTGCGAGAACTGGCCGCCGGAGGCGACGTCGGCGCGCAGCTCGGCGGGGATGGCCGGGTACACGTACCGGCGGCTCGGCGCGGGGCGGTCGGTGTCGCCGCTGC
Organism: Geodermatophilus sp. CPCC 205761; assembly: GCF_051383655.1. Taxonomy (NCBI): domain Bacteria; kingdom Bacillati; phylum Actinomycetota; class Actinomycetes; order Geodermatophilales; family Geodermatophilaceae; genus Geodermatophilus; species Geodermatophilus sp. CPCC 205761. Next base: position 86,862 of record NZ_JALPKQ010000019.1, on the reverse strand, counting down.
GGTAGACCATGACGACGTCGAAGTCACCGGCCTCGCCGCGGCGGTCCATGAGGCTCTTGACGGTGCGGTCCAGCGTCGACCGGACGCTCGGGGCGTCCCCCGTGGCGATGCCGGCCACCTCGTTCTGCGCGTACAGCACGCCGGCCTGGGCCTGGTCGACGGCGGCCTGCCGCTTCACCGACAGCAGCTGGTCCCGGATCTGGCTGAACAGCACCATGCTCACGATGACCACGACCGTGCCGGCGACGACCATCGTGATCGCGCCGATGCGCACGTGCAGCGACGACCGCCATGCGTGCAGCGCCTGCCGGCCCAGCCGGCGCGACAGCCGGCGGGCGCGGATGGTCCGGCGCCGCAGCCCACGGCGCAGCCGCCGCAGCTCCCCCGGGAGCCCGGGGTGGGGCGCGGCCGGGGGTGGGCCCACCGTCCCCGCGGAGGACGACGGCTCGCCAGGCGGCGCCTGGGCCGGATCGGCCGGCGCCGGCCGGGTGGTGCTCACGGCCGCGGGCGGCCCATCACGGCGGGCCCGCCTTGTAGCCGACCCCGCGCACGGTGAGCACGATCTCCGGCCGCTCCGGGTCCCGCTCGATCTTGGCGCGGAGCCGCTGCACGTGGACGTTCACCAGCCGGGTGTCGGCGGCGTGCCGGTAGCCCCACACCTGCTCGAGCAGCAGCTCGCGGGTGAACACCTGGCGCGGCTTGCGGGCCAGCGCGACCAGCAGGTCGAACTCCAGCGGGGTCAGCGCGATCGGGACGCCGTCCCGCGTGACCTGGTGCGCCGGGACGTCGATCTGCACGTCACCGATGCTGAGGTTCTCCGCCTGGCCGGTCTCCCCGCGGCGCAGCTGAGCGCGGACCCGGGCGACCAGCTCGACCGGCTTGAACGGCTTGGTCACGTAGTCGTCGGCGCCGGCCTCCAGGCCCTGGACGACGTCGATCGTGTCGCCCTTGGCGGTGAGCATGACGATCGGCACCGTCGACTGGGTGCGGATGTCCTGGCAGATCTGCAGCCCGTTGCGACCGGGCAGCATGAGGTCGAGCAGCACGATGTCGGGGCGGGTCTGCTGGAACACGCCCACCGCGCGGTTGCCGTCGGACACGAAGGCCGGCTCGTAGCCCTCGCGCCGGAGCACGATGCCGAGCATCTCGGCGAGGGCGGCGTCGTCGTCGACGACGAGGACACGGCCGCGGCTGGAGCCGTTCTGGGCAGCGGTGGGTGGCACGACGCCCATTCTGCGCTGCTGCGTGCGAAAAGGAGGGCACCCGCCCGGCGATGCGCCGGACGGGTGCCCTCCGTGTGTCACCCGAAAGCGGTGCGCGTCGCTCAGTAGCGGTAGTGGTCCGACTTGAACGGGCCCTCCACGGCCACCCCGATGTAGTCGGCCTGCACCTTGGTCAGCTCGGTGAGCTGCACGCCGAGCGCGTCCAGGTGCAGCCGGGCCACGTGCTCGTCGAGCTTCTTCGGCAGCACGGTGACGCCCGGGGTCTGCCCCTCGTAGGCGGCCCGGTTGTTCCACAGCTCGATCTGGGCGAGCACCTGGTTGGAGAACGACGCGCTCATCACGAAGCTGGGGTGCCCGGTGGCGTTGCCGAGGTTCAGCAGCCGGCCCTCGGAGAGCACGATGATCGTGTGGCCGTCGGCGAACCGCCACTCGTCGACCTGCGGCTTGATCGTGGTCCGCTCGATGCCCGGGGTGCGGGCCAGACCGGCGATGTCGATCTCGTTGTCGAAGTGGCCGATGTTGCCCACGATCGCCTGGTGCTTGGTCTGCGACAGCAGGTCGGCGGTGATGATGTCCTTGTTGCCGGTCGCGGTGATGATGATGTCGGCCTTGCCGATGACCGCCTCCAGCGTGGTCACCTCGTAGCCGTGCATCGCCGCCTGCAGCGCGCAGATCGGGTCGATCTCGGTGACGATCACCCGGGCGCCCTGGCCGCGCAGCGACTCCGCGCAGCCCTTGCCGACGTCGCCGTAGCCGCAGACCACGGCCACCTTGCCGCCGATCATCACGTCGGTGGCCCGGTTGATCCCGTCGATGAGCGAGTGCCGGCAGCCGTAGAGGTTGTCGAACTTGCTCTTGGTCACCGAGTCGTTGACGTTGATCGCCGGGAACAGCAGCCGGCCGTCGCGGGCGAGCTCGTAGAGCCGCATGACGCCGGTGGTGGTCTCCTCGGTCACGCCGCGGATGCCCTGGCCGATGCCGGTCCAGTACTGCCCGTCGGTGGCGAGGGTGCCGCGCAGGACGTCGAGGATGACGCCGTACTCCTCGGAGTCGGCGTCGGTGGTGTCGGGGACGGCGCCCTCGGCCTCGAAGCGGGTGCCCAGGTGCACCAGCAGCGTGGCGTCACCGCCGTCGTCGAGCAGCATGTTCGGGCCGACGACGTCGCCGTTCCCGTCGCGGAACTCGAACAGCCGCTGGGTGCACCACCAGTAGTCCTCCAGCGTCTCGCCCTTCCAGGCGAACACCGGGACGCCGGAGGGCTGCTCCGGGGTGCCGTCGCCGACGACGATCGCCGCGGCGGCGTGGTCCTGGGTGGAGAAGATGTTGCAGCTCACCCAGCGGACGTCGGCGCCGAGCGCGGTCAGCGTCTCGATCAGGACGGCGGTCTGGACGGTCATGTGCAGGGAGCCGGCGATCCGGGCGCCGGCCAGCGGCTGGGCGTCGCCGTACTCGGCGCGCAGCGCCATCAGCCCGGGCATCTCGTGCTCGGCGAGGCGGATCTCCTTGCGGCCGAAGCCGGCGAGGGAGAGGTCGGCGACCTTGAAGTCGCCGTCGGTCAGGACAGGGGTGCCAGTGCTGGCGGTCATGTCGCTCCAGTGATCGGCCCGGCCCCGGGTGGGCGGGCATCGGTCGGTCGCTGTGGTCCCGGTGCGCCCCGGGCGAGCGAGCATGCCGAGGCTTCGGCGGGGCTCGTGCCGTCGTCCAGGGTACGTCGTCCCCGCCGTGCCCCGGCTACTCGCAGGCCAGGCCGTCGCCGTCACCGTCGAAGGCGTCCTGCCAGCCCGGCTCGCCGCGCCGGAGCGGCGCGGCCCCGGCCGCCCGGACCGCGGCGCAGCCGGCGTAGGACACCGCCGCCGGCGCCGCAACCGGCGCCTCGGGGAGCGGCTCGCCGGGGCACCCGGCGAGGACGTCGGCGATCGCGTCGTGCTCGCCCTGGGTGACCCAGAGCCCGTAGGTGGCCTTCACCGCCACCTGCCGGGCCACGTAGGCGCAGCGGTACCCCCGGCTCGGCGGCAGCCAGGTGGCCGCGTCGCCGTCGGACTTCTGCTGGTTGAGCGGCCCGTCGACGGCGAGCAGGTTGAGCGGGTCGTTGGCGAACTCGGTGCGGCGGGCCGCGTCCCAGCCCTGGGCGCCCTTCTGCCAGGCGTCCGACAGGGCCACGACGTGGTCGATCTGCACCTGCTCGCTGGTGCCCTCGCCGCGGCGGAACTCGATGGTGCGCCCGGAGTACGGGTCGGCGAGGGTGCCGCTGAGGACGACGCAGTTCCGGGTGCCCGGCCGGAACGTCTCGCCGGTCAGGTCCCGCGCCAGGACGTCGTTGCGGGTGTCGCACCCGTTCCGGTCGGTGTCCACCCAGCCGGCGCCGAAGCGGTCCCGGTCGTAGCCGGTGCGGGGCGCGCGTCCCTTGACCGCCAGCTCCTCCAGCGCGGCCAGGGCGGAGCCCGCCTGCGCACCGGAGACGGGGACCGGGCCGGCGTCGCTGCCGGTGTCGAGGAACGGCTCGCAGCCCGTGACGCTCCCGGCCAGGGCGAGCGCGACCACACCGGCGGCGAGCCGGCGCAGGGCGGAGCGGGGGCGGGAGGTCACGACCCCCCGACGTTAGGCCGCGATCGCGGCCCTCCGGTGGCGCCACGCCCGGTCCGGCCGGGGTGGCGCCCGGTCGCTCAGCCCAGGTTGGTGGTGGTCCGGTACAGGACTGCCGGGCCGCGCGCGCTGACCGGCTCCCCCGCCGGCACGAACGCCGACTGGCCCTTCTCCAGCACCAGCTCGCCGTCGGCGGCCACGAGGACCGCCCGGCCCTCGGTGCACAGCAGGACCTGGGGCCCGCGCGTGGTGAGCGTGCCCGACTGGCTGTCCAGGGCGACCCGGGTGAGGTCGAAGTCCTCGACCGGCACGGGGTAGCGCAGCCCGCCGGGGCCGAGCACCGGGTGGAGCACCGGGACGCGGCCGTCGCTGAAGTCGAGCACCTCGATGAGCGCGGCGAGGTCGACGTGCTTGCCGGTCAGGCCGCCGCGCAGCACGTTGTCCGAGCTGGCCATGACCTCGACGCCGGCCCCGCTGAGGTAGGCGTGCAGGTTTCCGGCGGGCAGGAACACCGCCTCCCCGGGTGCCAGCTTGAGGTGGTTGCACAGCAGCGAGATCACGACGCCGGCGTCGCCGGGGTAGGCCTCGGCGAGCGTCGCTGCCCAGCGGTAGGTGTTGATGAACTCCGGGTCGTGCGCGGCCACGAAGCCGGCCGCGGCCTCGGCGACCGCCTCCACCAGCGCGGTGCGACGCCGGCCGGAGAGGGCGAGCAGCTGCGGGATGGCCGCCCGCAGGCCCCGGCGGGCGAGCGCGGCGATCGTCGGCTTGAGCTCGGGCACCTGCAGCTTGGCCAGGCAGTGCAGCGACTCCTCCACCGGCCGGAAACCGCACAGCGCCTCGAAGGTGGTCAGCGCCACCAGCAGCTCGGGCTTGTGCCACGGGTCCTTGAAGGTCCGCGTCGGGTCGTCCTGGGGGACGCCGGCCGCCTCCTCGGCCGCGTAGCCGGCGGCGGCCTGGGCCATGGTGGGGTGCGCCTGCAGGGACAGCGGCGCGTCGGCGGCCAGCACCTTCAGGAGGAACGGCAGCCGGGCGCCGAAGCGCTCGACCACCGGCGAGCCGAGCAGCCGCTCGGGCTCCTCGGCGATCGCCTTGTCCAGCGAGCGGCCGTCGGTGAGGAGGCTGGGCTCGTCGGGGTGCGCTCCCATCCACAGCTCCGCGTGCGGGCGGTCAGCCGGGCTGGGCTGCCCCAGCAGCTCGGGGATGACCGTCCGGCTGCCCCACGGGTAGAACCGGACTGCACTGGTGAGCTGCCACATCACGGACGAGGCTACTGAAGGGGAGAGCACACCAGTTATTACGGACGTCACCGCTGCGGGCTCCATCCCCCGAAAGGGTCATCCGCGCTCACACCGCCGCGCGCACGTCCGGGGCGCCCAGCCGGGCGGCGTCGGCGGTGCGGTCGTCGGGCATCCGCTGCGACTCCCGCTCCGCCTCCACCCGCGCCTGGTAGTGGGCCACCTCCCGGTCGACCCGCTCCGCGTCCCACCTCAGCGGTCCGGCCATCAGCTCGGCGACCGCCCGGGCCGACTCGGTGCCGCGGTGCGGCGTGGTGATCGACACCCGCGTCCGGCGGGTCAGGACGTCGTCGACGTGCAGCGCCCCCTCGACGGTGACGGCGTGCACCACCTCGGCGGCCAGGTGCGCCGGCGCCCCGGGCAGCGGCCGGCCCAGGTCGGGGTCGGCGCGGACGAGGTCGAGCACGTCGCCGACGCGGTCCCCGTGCCGGTGCAGCAGCCGCTCGACGGCGTCCTCCGGCAGCCCGGTGGCCGCGGCCAGCTCCGGGGCGGTGCCGCGCACGGCCTGCCAGCGGTGCGCCCCGACCAGGGGCAGGTGCGCGGTGCGCGAGGGCGGCACGCCCGGCAGCGCGGCGGTGGCCGCGTCGACGGCGTCGGCCGCCATGACCCGGTAGGTCGTGTACTTGCCCCCGGCCACCAGGACCAGGCCGGGCACCGGCGCGACGACGGCGTGCTCCCGGGACAGCCGGCTGGTCTGGTCGGCCTCCCCCTCGAGCAGCGGCCGCAGCCCCGCGTAGACGCCGACGACCTGGTCGGCCGTCAGCGGCCGGGCGAGCACCCGGTTGGCCTGGTCGAGCAGGTAGCCGATGTCGGCGCTGCTGGCCGCGGGGTGGTCGCGGTCGAGCTTCCACGGGGTGTCGGTGGTGCCCACGATCCACTGGTCGCCCCACGGGATGACGAACAGCACGCTGGTGGCCGTCCGCAGGATCAGCCCCGGCCGCGCGGCGACGTCGCCGACGTCGATCGCCTCCCGCGGCACGACGAGGTGCACGCCCTTGGACGCGCGGACCCGCAGGCTGGGCGCCGACCCGCCCAGCATCGCGCCGACGTCGTCGCTCCAGACGCCGGTGGCCGCCACCACGCTGCGGGCCCGCACCGAGAACGAGGAGCCGTCGGTGAGGTCGGCCACGCGCACGCCGACGACCGGGGCCCGGTCGCCGTCGCCGTCGCGGAGCAGCCCGGTCACCCGGGCGCTGGAGAGCACCCGCGCCCCGTAGCCGGCCGCCGTCCGGACGACGGCGAGGGTGTGCCGGGCGTCGTCGACCTGGGCGTCCCAGTAGCGGATCGCGCCGACGACCGCGTCGGGGCGCAGCGCCGGGAAGGCCGCGAGCGTGGCCCGCCGGGACAGGTGCCGGTGGGCGGGCACCCCGCGGTCGGCGTCGAGGGCGGCACCGAGGACGTCGTAGAGCGCCACCCCCGCGCCGTAGTAGGCGCGCTGCCAGCCGGGCGCGGTCAGCGGCAGCAGGAACGGCAGCGGGCGGACCAGGTGCGGGGCGATGGTGTTCACCAGCCGGGAGCGCTCGTGCAGCGCCTCCCGGACCAGCGGGAAGGCCAGCTGCTCGAGGTAGCGCAGCCCGCCGTGGATCAGCCGGCTGGAGCGGCTGGAGGTGCCGGAGGCCCAGTCGCGGGCCTCGAGGAGGGCGACCGACAGGCCCCGGCTTGCGGCGTCCAGGGCCGTGCCGGCACCGGTCACTCCCCCGCCGACGACCAGCACGTCGACCACCTCGTCGGCCAGCCGCGCCCGGTCGGCGCGACGGCGGGCCGGGCCGAGGTGCGTGCGGCTCATGCCCCCACTGTGCTCCGGCCGGCGCCCGGCCGGGACGACAGCCGGCTCACGCTCGCGGTACGGCCGACGCCCCCGACCCGGCCGTCGTCCCCGGCCGGCGCAGGTCCGGCTCCAGGTAGATGACCCGGGCGATCGGCACGGCGGCGCGGATCCGCTCCTCGGCCTCGTCGATGGAGCGCGCGATCGTCTCCCCCGTCTCGCAGTCCCGCACCGCGATCTTGGCGGCCACGAGCAGCTCCTCCGGGCCCAGGTGCAGCGTCCGCATGTGGATGACCGAGATCCCCGCCCCCTGCGACTCCAGGGCGGCGACGATCCGCTGCTGGTGCTCGGGGGTCGCCGACTCGCCGAGCAGGAGGCTCTTGGTCTCGATCGCCAGGACCACCGCGATCCCCACCAGCAGGACGCCGATGGCCACGGTGCCGATGCCGTCGAAGACGCCGTTGCCGGTGACGGCGGCCAGCCCGACCCCGAGCAGCGCCAGCACCAGGCCGGCGAGGGCGCCGGTGTCCTCGAGGAGCACCACCGGGAGCTCCGGCGAGCGGGCGGTGCGGATGAACTGCCAGTAGCTCTGCTGCGGCGGCTTGACCGCGGAGGTCTCCTTGACCGCCGTCCGCAGGGAGAAGCTCTCCAGGCCGATGGCCACCACGAGGACGCCGATGGCCCACGCGGGGGAGGTCAGCTCCTCGGGGTGCTGGAGCTTGTGCACGCCCTCGTAGATGGCGAACAGCCCACCGACGCTGAACAGCACGATCGCGACGATGAACGCGTAGATGTAGCGGTCGCGGCCGAACCCGAACGGGTGCTGCGGCGTGGCCGCACGCTGCGCCCGCTTGCCGCCCACCAGGAGCAGCACCTGGTTGCCGGAGTCGGCGACCGAGTGGATCGCCTCGGCCAGCATGGAGGAGGCGCCGGTGACGATCCAGGCGATGAACTTCGCGGCCGCGATGCCGAGGTTGGCCGCCAGCGCGGCGATGATCGCCTTGGTGCCGCCGTGGCCGCCCCCGTGGCCTCCGCCAGCGTCGTCGTGCGCCGTCTCGTGCCCACCGGGCGGGCTGGACCTGCTCGTGTCGGTGCTCATGGGCGGGCGACCCTCTCGGCGTCCAGTGCCAGGGCCAGGTACACGGCGGCGAAGTCGGCCACGGCCAGTTGACGGGCCAGCCGGGGCAGCCGGCCGTACCGCTCCGGTTCCCCGTGCTCGGCCAGTCCACTCACGGGGACGTTGGACGCCGTCGCGGTGTGCAGCGCATCGGTCAGGCCCTCCCGCGCCGACCGGGGCTCCCGCTCCCCCGCGTCGTCGAGGTCGCCGGCGTCGAGGTCGCGCACGGTGAGCAGGCGCAACCGCCGGTCGCCGCCCTCAGCCCGGTCCCGGAAGAAGTCGTCGGCGCCGCCCCCCAGGGTCAGCGGCCCGCGCAGCACCGCGCAGGCGGCGACCCGCTGGTCCGGCATCCGGAAGGTCGTCGCCGGCAGCCCGGCCAGGGTGGCGAGCTGGTCGGCGATCCGGGTGGCGGCGGTGCCGGCCAGCGGCCCCTCGGCGGCGATCACCGGCAGCGCGTCCAGCAGCTCGAGGGCCAGTGTCTTGGCCGGGTTGACGAAGGACTCCTGCGCCGGACCGCACTCGGTGGCGACCTCGTCGAGAGCCGCGGCGACCGCCTCGAGGTCGGCGGTGGCCTCGGAGACCAGCTCCAGGCCGACGGCCAGCTGGAGCAGGGGCGTGAGCAGCGACCACAGCGTGGTGTGCCGCACCCGCGAGCGGGGCAGGGGGACGTAGGGCGCGCGGGCGGTCGAGCAGGCCGCGCGCAGCGGGGCGTCCTCCGCACCGATGCCCACCAGCGTCACGCCGCGGCGGGCCGCCTCGTAGGCCGGCGTCACCGCGTACCGGCCGGCGCCGGTCCGGGTGGCGACCACGGCGATGTCGCTCGGGCCGGTCCACACCGGGAGGTCCGGCCCCGGGACGACGTCCACCGTCACCGGGCTGGCCGGCCCGAGCAGCGCCCGCAGCACCGACGCGGCCACCGCCCCCTCGCGCCGGCCGACGATGACCAGCCCCCGCGGCCGGCCGCCGGCGGTGACCCGCTCGAGGCCGGCCTCCTCGGTGAGCCGGGAGGTCTCCCGGACCTGCGCACCGGCGCCGGCGACGGCCGGCAGCAGGCCCCGGGGATCGCGGGCCCGCAGCAGCTCGAGGTCGTCGAGGACCTCCTCGGCCAGCTCTGGTGAGGTCATCGCGTCGACTCCCTGGTGGTCGCGTCCGTACCGGTCACCCGCCGGCACCGCGGTGCCGGGCCTCGTCGAGCAGCAGGACCGGGATGCCGTCGCGCACCGGGAAGGCCCGGTCGCAGGTAGTGCACAGCAGCTCGCCGGCCTCCTCGTCGACCGTCAGCGGGCTGTGGTGGGTGTCGGGGCAGGCGAGGATCGCCAACAGCGCCGGGTCCAGGCCGAGCGGACCGGCGGCCGGGGCGCCGGGGGTCCCGGTCATGCGCGCACCACCTCCAGCACACGGTCCCGGAGCGCGGCCATGCGGTCGCCGTCCGGGGCCTCGACGTTGAGCCGCAGCAGGGGCTCGGTGTTGCTGGCCCGCAGGTTGAACCACGACCCGTCGGGCAGCTGCACGGTGAGGCCGTCGAGCTCGTCGACGGTGCCGCCCTCGCCCTCGAAGACCTCACGGACCGCCTTCGCCCGCCCCGGCGCGTCCTCCACGGTCGAGTTGATCTCCCCCGACGCGGCGTAGCGGCTGTAGGCGGCGGTCAGCTCGGACAGCGGCCGGCCCTGCTCGCCGAGCGCGGCGAGCACGTGCATGGCGGCGAGCATGCCGGTGTCGGCCCGCCAGAAGTCGCGGAAGTAGTAGTGCGCGGAGTGCTCCCCGCCGAAGACGGCGTCGGTGCGGGCCATCTCGGCCTTGATGAACGAGTGCCCGACGCGGGTCCGCACCGGCTCCCCGCCGTGCTCCCGGACGATCTCCGGCACCGCGCGCGAGGTGATCAGGTTGTGGATGATCGTCGTCCCCCGGCCCTTGGCCAGCTCCCGGACGGCGACCAGCGCGGTGATCGCCGAGGGGCTGACCGGGTCGCCGTTCTCGTCGACGACGAACACCCGGTCGGCGTCCCCGTCGAAGGCCAGGCCGATGTCCGCGCGCTCGCGGCGCATCGCCTCCTGCAGGTCGACCAGGTTCGCCGGGTCCAGGGGGTTGGCCTCGTGGTTGGGGAAGGAGCCGTCGAGCTCGAAGTACATCGGCACGATCTCCAGCGGCAGGCCGTCGAGGACGACCGGGACGGTGTGCCCGCCCATCCCGTTGCCCGCGTCGACGACCACGCGCAGCGGCCGGATGCCGGACAGGTCGACCAGCGAGCGCAGGTGGGCGGCGTAGGCCGAGAGCAGGTCGCGCTGCGCGATGGAGGCGACCCGCTCGGGCTCGCGGTCGTAGCCGTCCCGCTCCGCCCACTCGCGGATGGTGGCCAGGCCGGAGTCCTGCCCCACGGGGGCGGCGCCGGCCCGGCACAGCTTGATGCCGTTGTACTGCGCCGGGTTGTGGCTGGCGGTGAACATCGCCCCGGGGACGTCCAGCGAGCCGGAGGCGAAGTAGAGCAGGTCGGTCGAGCCGAGCCCCGCCTCCACGACGTCGACGCCGCGGGACAGGACGCCCTCGGCGAAGGCCCGGGACAGCGGCACGGAGGAGTCGCGCATGTCGTGCGCGGTCACGACGGCGGTCGCGCCGCTCTCCTGGTGGACGAACTCCGCGAACGCGGCACCGATCCGCCGGGCGACGTCCTCGTCCCACTGGTCGGGGACGACACCGCGGACGTCGTAGGCCTTGATGATCGACGAGAGATCCGACACGCGCTCACCTTCGGGTGCTCCCGTCGGTGACCCCACCGGTCACCGACGCGCCGCCGACCCTAACGGCGGGCCCGCACCTCCGGCACAGCGACGCGGTGCCGGCCACCCCCGACCGGGTGGCCCCGTCCAGAGGCTCGCCGCGAGCGTGCGAGCGGTGAGGGAGGACGGGGTCGGTGTTCAGGGGATGTCGGGCAGGACCCGTAGGTGACCGCGGCGCGTGCCGCTGCCGTCGTCGGCCGGCGGGCGCGGGGGCTCGGGCCGGGCCGCCTCGCGGACGGCGTCGGCCAGGGCGAGCAGGTCGTCGCCGGTCGGGCCGGAGTCCTCGAGGTCGATCTCGTGCCGGACGACCTCCCAGCCGCGCGGCACGGTCAGCCGCTCGGCGTGGAACTCGCAGAGGTCGTAGCTGTGCGGCTCCGAGAACGTCGCCAACGGGCCGACGACAGCGGTCGACTCCGCGTACACGTAGGTCAAGGTCGCTGCCGCTGGTTGCGCGCAGCCGCTGCGCGAGCAGCGACGTGACTGCCTCACCACCGGTTCCTCACGCAACGCACAGTAGACGCGTACCCCGGTCCATGGCATCAGGCACACCGGGTTTCTCGGTCCCCGCGACAGCAGCCGCCCCATCCTCCACGACGGTCCCGCGGGCACCGCCGGGCGGTCGCCCCGGGGACCGTCGCACCAGGACCGGCGGCCGCCGCGTCCCCGGCCGTACGCTCGCACCCACCATGACCCGACCCGCCCGTTCCCGCCGTGACCGGCACGGTCGTGGCCTGCGCGGACGGCTGGTCCCCGAGGGGCTGCCGCTGGCGCGCAGTCGCGGCGAGCAGTTCGACGACCTCGTCCTCGACGCGGTGGAGGACCTCGAGCGCCGCTGGGAGAAGGAGCTGGCCGGCGTCGAGTTCGCCGTGGAGGACGTGCCCTGGGTCGAGCACACCAGCCCCGACGAGGTGGTGCTCGACGCCGACGTGCTCGACGACGGCAGCGTGCCGCTGGCCCGGGTCCTGCCCGCCCACCGGGAGGGCGGCCGCGAGGTGCCGCCGCGGATCATCGTCTACCGGCGGCCGCTGGAGCTGCGCGCGCACGACCGCGACGACCTCGCCGACCTGGTGCGCGACGTCGTCGTCGACCAGGTGGCGGTGCTGCTGGGCCGGGACCCGGAGGAGATCGACCCCACCGGTTAGGGCCCCGCGAGGAAAAGGAAGCCATGCCCACGTCTGGGGCCCGCTGACGCGGGAAGAGCTTCCTTTTCCTCGACAGCCCTCTCAGCGTTCCGGGACGGCGACCGGGCTGCCCAGCTCGGCGGCGATGCCCCGGGCGTCGGCCAGCCGCGCCCGGCCGAACGCGAGGTCCAGGCCGTCGCCGCGGCCGGGCCGGGTGAGCCGCTCGACCAGCTGCTCGAGGGCGACCGCGTGCCACAGCAGACCCACGTCGGGCTCCTCCCAGCCGGCGGTGCGGTCCAGCACCACGCGGGCGATCTGGGCGCGGTCCTCCTCGTCGGCGGTCGTCGCCCAGAGGGTCAGCAGGTCGCGGTGCCGGGGGCCGGGCCGGACCCCCGTCCACTCCAGGACCACCAGCCGGCCGCCGTCGTCGAGGACGGCGTTGGCGGCCCGGAGGTCGCCGTGGGTCACCTCCGACAGCGGCAGCTGGGCGGCCGCGGCCCGGACCGCCCGCAGCTCACCGATCCGCACCCCGCCGCGCAGCAGCCGGCCGGTGTCGCCCACCGACGCCCGGGCCCGGCGCAGCGCCGGCCGGACCGGCGGCTGCCACGGGCTGCCCGGGGGCGCGGGCAGCGGGGCGATGCGCACGGCGGCGTCGACGGCCGCCTCGGTCCACCGCGGCCCGCCGGGTGGGAGCGGGTGGATGCGCCGGGACAGCAGCCACCGGCCGTCGTCGGCGGCGGCCAGCACGTCCGGGACGCCGATCTGCCGCTCCTCCGCCCACCGCCGCCCGCGCAGCTCGGCGCGCAGCCGGCGCCTGCCGCTCTCGGTGACCGCGAGGTCGACCACCCGGTCGGCCAGGACCCCCTCCACCACGCCCAGGGTCGCGCTGAGGTCGGTGACCCCCGTCAGCGGCTGCTCCACCCCCAGTTCGGTGAGCAGCGCGCTCACCCGCTCCCGCACCGCGCCCTCTGCCGCCGTCGCCCCGCCGCTGGTGCTCATCGCGGGAATGGTCCCAGCCCACCGGGACCGTCGCAGGGGATCGCCGACGCCATCCGCGCACCTGCCGGGGGCGCGCCCGGACGGCTGGGATGCTTCCCGGCGATGGACTCCTCCGCGCCGGCCGCCGTGCCCTGGATCGTGCTGGGCCTGGCGCTGCTGGCGCTGGCCGGCCTGGCCGGGGTGTGGCTGGCACACGGCCGGGGCCGCTCCGAGGCCGCCGACGAGCTCCCCCCGCCGGCGCCGCGGCCACCGGCTCCCCGGTGGACGGACGACGACCTGCCCGGCTTCCTCGACGCACCGCCGGGCACCCGGGCCCCCTCCCCGCCCCCGCCGGTCGAGCCCGCGCCTGCCGAGGAGGCGCCGGTCCCCGGGACCCCGGACCCGGGCGCCGGCCGGGTCGTGGCGGCGATGGCCGCCACGGCGCTGCTGCTCGTCGGCGCGCTGGCCGTGGTCGCGGCCGGCGGGGACGACGCGGACGGCACGGACGCCGACGCCCCGGGGACGAGCGCCCCGGCGTCCTCCCCCGCCGGTCCTCCCGGCGCCGCGGTGCCGACGACCCCGCCACCACCGGAGCTGCCCGGCGTCCCGGCCGACCCCCTGCCCGGCGAGGGCGGCGCCGGGGTGCTGGCCAGCTGGTCGGTGCCCCTGGATCCGGACGGCGCCTCCGCGCGCCTCGCCTTCGGCGGGATCGTCGTCGAGCGACACGCCGTCGGAGTCACCGTCGCCTATCCGTCCGTGAGCGTCAGCACGACCGGCGACGGGTCGTCGGCGCTGGCGCACGTCCGGCTGCCGACGTGGAACTGCATGACCGACCAGGCTCCCGCCGACCCCGAGGACGCCGGGTGCGCCCGCTCGACCACCGAGCACGCCGACCTCCCCGCACCGGCCCTCGCCGTGACGCGGGACGGCGAGGAGCTGCGGCTCACCGGCCGCTTCCCCACCTACGTCCGGCCGATCGGCACCGCACCGACCTACACCGGCCGGGTCTACGAGCTGACGGTGACCGCCGCGCCCGCCGCACGGGTCCGCGAGGGGCGGGCGACCGCCGAGGGGACGCTGTTCCTGGGCACCGACCGGGTCGGGACCCTCGACGACGACGCACTCAACGCGATCCGGTACGCCGGCTGAGCCGCTCCCCCGGCCCCCCGCGCAGCGTCAGCGTCACCACCGGGGCACCCATCTCACGGCCCAGTCCACCGGCGTCGGACCAGCCCCACCAGGGGTGCCGGCCGGCGTCGTCGGCGAGCGTGAGCAGCCCCGCCCGCAGCCGGTCGCCGTCGGCCACCACGGCCAGCTCCAGCTGACCGATCGCCGCGTGCAGCCGGGCCGCGGCCCGGAGGAAGGCCCGCCCCCGCGGGTCCGGTTCCCGGGCCAGCAGCCCGGGCCAGCAGCCCGGGCAGCCACCGTTCGAGATCACGGGCCGCCGTGCTGCGGACCACCTCGCCGGCCGCGTCGAGCACGTCGACCAGGCGGGCGCTGCGGGCGTTGGCGAAGGCGGCCTCGGGCCGCAGCCGGCCCAGCGCGCGCAGCGTGGGGTCCCCCATGGGCAGGCCGGTGAGCCGCAGCGTCCACGGCCGCCGCAGCGAGTCGAGCAGCTCCAGGACGCCGGCCGCCAGGCGGGCGGCGGCCGCGTCGTCGCGCACCGGCAGCCGGGCCGGCGGGGTACCCGGCGGGACCGGCAGGCCGTCGCCGAGCAGGGCGACCGTCACCCGGGGGCCCGCGCCGCGCAGGGCGAGGGCGGCCAGCCCGGCCGGCCCGGTGACGCCCCGGTCGACGACGACCGCGACCGGGCGGGGGCGCGGCCACCGGCCGGCGGCGTCGACGTTGAGCGCGGCGGTCAGCCAGGGCGGCCGGGCCGGGACCGGGGCGCGGACCGCGGCGAGCAGCGGGCCCGCGGCGCGCAGCTCCCGGACCACCTCGGCGCGGCCGGCCACCACCCGCACCCCGTCGTCCCCGGTCGACATGTCCCGAATGCCACCACAGCCCCCGACGGGGATCCGTCGGGGGCTGTGGTGGAGCCCGGAGCCGGTGTCACGGAAGGACTCGTGACCGGGCCTGTCGAGCGTCGCGCGGGAGGACGGGTCCCTCAGACCGCGCGGCGGCGCAGCCGGCGGCGCTCACGCTCGGAGAGCCCGCCCCAGATGCCGAAGCGCTCGTCGTTGGCCAGCGCGTACTCCAGGCACTCGGCCTTGACCTCGCAGCCCGTGCAGATCTTCTTGGCCTCGCGGGTGGAGCCGCCCTTCTCGGGGAAGAACGCCTCGGGGTCGGTCTCGGCGCACAGCGCCCGCTCCTGCCACGACTGCGCGTCGGCCTCCAGACCGGCGGTCCACAGGCCACTGAAGACGGGGCCCCGCTCCGTGCTCCGCTCGGCGCCACCCACGTAGTCGCTCAAGAACGAGACCTCTCCCATGACGATGCGTCCCCTCTCGCTGTCGTCCCGATGTGCGTTCCACGGGACGTTCCCGGGCCGCTCGGCACTCGCTGACACCGCGGGAATTACACGCGTGTCGTTGCCGAGGCGTCAACTTCGCTCGGTGTAAGCGGCTCGCCACACCAGCCCCATCCGTCACACCCTGTTCGTCAGATCTCGTGGCACCCCTCGACACGCCCGGCGAACAGTCGACAACTGCCCATCGGGCACGATGAGTTTCGTGCAGATCGTCGTGCTCGCCGGAGGGGTCGGCGGAGCCCGTTTCCTGGCCGGGGTCCGGGCCGCGGTGCCCTCCGCCCGGATCACCGCCGTCGTCAACACCGGCGACGACGTCACGATGCACGGCCTGCGGATCTGCCCGGACCTCGACACCGTCATGTACACCCTCGGCGGCGGCATCGACCCCGAGCGCGGCTGGGGGCGGACCGGCGAGACCTGGACGGTCAAGGAGGAGCTGGCCGCCTACGGAGCCGAGCCGACCTGGTTCGGCCTGGGCGACCGCGACCTCGCCACCCACCTGGTGCGCACCCGGATGCTCGACGCGGGCTACCCGCTGTCCCAGGTGACCGCGGCCCTCGCCGACCGTTGGCAGCCGGGGGTCGAGCTGCTGCCGATGAGCGACCAGCGGGTAGAGACCCACGTCGTGGTGACCGACCCGGACACCGGCCGGCAGCAGGCCATCCACTTCCAGGAGTGGTGGGTGCGGCACCGGGCCGCGCTGGAGGCCTCGGCGTTCGTCCAGGTCGGCGTGGACGACGCCCGCCCCGCGCCGGGCGTGGCCGAGGCCCTCGCCGCGGCCGACGCGGTGCTGCTGGCCCCGTCCAACCCGGTCGTGTCGATCGGCACGGTGCTCGGCGTCCCCGGCCTGCGCGCGGCGCTGCTGGCCACGCCGGGCCGGGTGGTCGGGATCTCCCCCATCGTCTCCGGGGCGGTCGTGCGCGGGATGGCCGACCGCTGCCTGCCGGTGGTCGGGGTCGAGGTCAGCGCCGAGGGGGTGGCCCGCCACTACGGGGCCCGCTCGGCCGGCGGGCTGCTCGACGCCTGGCTGGTGCACACCGGGGACGCGGCCGACGTGCCCGGCGTCGACGTCCGCGCGGTGCCGCTGCTCATGACCGACCCCGAGACGACGGCCGCCATGGCCCGGGCCGCGCTGGACGCCGCAGGTGCCTGAGCTGCCCGAGGGGATCTCGGTCCACCCGGTGCCCGGGTTGCCGGAGTTCGCGCCGGGGGACGATCTGGCCGCCGCGGTCGCCGCGGCCGCGCCGTGGCTGGCCGACGGCGACGTCGTCGTCGTCACCTCCAAGGTGGTGTCGAAGGTGGAGGGGCGCCTGGTGCGGGTCGAGCCGGGCGCCGACCGCGAGGCCGCCCGCCAGCGCGCCATCGACGCCGAGACGGTGCGGGTGGTGGCGCGGCGGGGACCGCTGAAGATCGTCGAGACGCGGCAGGGCTGGGTGGTCGCCGCGGCCGGCATCGACGCCTCCAACGTGCCCGGGGACGCCCTCGTGCTGCTGCCGGAGGACGCCGACGCCTCGGCCCGGACGCTGCGGGCACGGCTGCGGGACCTGCTCGGCGTGCAGGTCGCGGTCGTCGTCAGTGACACCTTCGGCCGCACCTGGCGGGAGGGGCTCACCGACGTCGCGGTCGGCTCGGCCGGCATCGCCGCGCTCACCGACCACCGCGGGGACGTCGACGCGCACGGCAACCGGCTGGAGACCACCCAGGTGGCCGTCGTCGACGAACTGGCCGCGGCCGCGGACCTGGTCAAGGGCAAGCTGGGCGGGATCCCGGTGGCGGTCGTCCGGGGGCTGCGGTTCGACCCGCCGGCCGAGGACACCGGCACCCGGCCGCTGGTCCGGCTGGGCCCCGGCGACCTCTTCCCCTACGGCAGCCGCGACCTGGTCGGCTCGCGGGCGCCGGCCGCCGACCTGGTGCCGCGCCCGGGCGAGCTCGACGCCGTCGCCGACGCGTTCCTCGTGGCGGCCACCGCGCTGCCGGAGTTCCCGGTGGTCGTGCGGTACGGCGGCGAGGACGACGGGGTGGTCGACGTCCACCTGCCGGAGCGGGCCACCACGACGGCCGCGCTCAACCTCGGCGCCGTGATCGGCGCGGTCGTCGTCCAGCTGCACGCCGAGGGCTGGACGACGCGCTGGGAGCCGGTCGGCACGCCCGGCGGTTCCTCCCTCGTCGGGAGGTTGTGGCTCGGCTCGCCGTCGTCCTGACCGCCGCCGCCTCGGTAGCGTCGCCGATCATGCGCGGGATCATCCTGGCCGGGGGCACCGGCAGCCGCCTCTTCCCGATCACCCAGGCGGTCAGCAAGCAGCTGATGCCCGTCTACGACAAGCCGATGGTCTACTACCCGCTCTCCACGCTGATGATGGCCGGGGTGCGCGAGGTGCTGGTCATCACCACCCCGGGCGACCAGGAGGCCTTCCGCTCGCTGCTCGGCGACGGCACCCGGCTGGGCATGCGGATCGAGTACGCCGTCCAGCCCCGTCCCGAGGGGCTCGCGCAGGCCTTCCTCATCGCCGCCGACTTCATCGGGGACGCCTCGGTGGCCCTCGTGCTCGGCGACAACATCTTCTACGGCGCCGGCCTGGGCACCGCGCTGGCCCGGCAGCCGGACCCCGACGGCGGGCACGTGTTCGCCTACCACGTGGCCAACCCGCAGGACTACGGCGTCGTCGAGTTCGACGCCGATCGCCGGGTGCTCTCGATCGAGGAGAAGCCCGCGCACCCCAAGAGCCCGTACGCGGTGCCGGGGCTCTACTTCTACGAGTCCGGCGTGGTCGACGTCGCGCGCGGCATCACGCCCAGCGCCCGGGGCGAGCTGGAGATCACCGCGGTCAACGAGCACTACCTGCGGCAGGGCCGGCTGCGGGTGACGGTGCTCGACCGCGGCACGGCCTGGCTGGACACCGGGACGTTCACCTCGCTGCGGCAGGCCACCGAGTTCGTCTCCGTCGTCGAGGAGCGGCAGGGCCTCAAGATCGGCTGCATCGAGGAGGTCGCCTGGCGGCAGGGCTGGCTGGACGACGACGGGCTGCGCCGGGCCGCCGAGCCCCTGGGCAAGAGCGGATACGGCGACTACCTGCTCCGCCTGCTCGACGCCCCGCTGGCCTGAAGCGGGCCCCTAGATCCGGCGGTGGTTGGTCGGCGCGTTCCGCGGGCCGAACCGCGGCGCCCGCGCGACGCCCCCGGCCAGCAGCAGCCGCACCACCCGCTGCCGCTGCCCGCGCCAGGGCTCGAGCAGCGCCATCATCGTGTCGTCGTCGGTCCGCGCGGCGCCGGTCAGCGCGAAGCCCACCTGGTTCTTCAGGTGGTAGTCGCCGTAGCTGACGGTGTCCGGGCAACCGAACACCCGCTGCACCACCTCGGCCGCCGTCCAGACCCCGATGCCGGGCACCACCTGCAGGCGCCGGCGCAGCTCGGCGCAGGTCCGGTCGTCGGCCGGTTCCAGCCGTGACGCGACGCCGGCGACCGCCCGGAGGGCGCGGCGGCGCGCGCCGTCGAGGCCGCAGCGGTGCCACTCCCAGTCGGTCACGTCCAGCACCCGCCGCGGCGAGGGGATCACCCGCATGCCCTCCGGCGCCGGCCCCGGCGCCGGGTCTCCGGCCAGCCGCAGCAGTGCCCGCCACACGCGGTGCGCCTCGATCACGGTGACCTTCTGCTCGAGGACGGCGGGTACGAGCGCGTCCCAGGTGCGGCCCGTGCGGCCCAGGCGCAGCCACGGCGTGGTGCGGTGCAGCCGGGCGAGCAGCGGGTGGTCGCCCGGCTCGAACTCCTCCGGCCGGTCGTCGGCGCCCAGCCAGCCGGGCACCCGGGCCCCGGCCCACTCGGCGCCCGGCCCCCACGCGGTGATCCGGACCTCCCCGGCCCGGACCGCGAGGTGCGCGGTCGCGGGCCCCTCGGGCGTGCTGACCGCGCGCCAGGTGCCGTCGTCGGTGTGCCGCAGGGTGGGGTCGCCGCTGCTGCGCTGGTGCGGGAAGAGGGCCCGGCGGACGTCCAGCGGCCAGTGCGGCCGCCAGACGTCGGTGAACGCCGGGGCGTCGAGGAGGGTGGTGCTCAGGAGGTGCTCCCCGGGGAAGAGGACCCGGCCACCCGGGGGCGGCGGGGCGGGGTCAGCGAGGGGCCATCCGGAGCGCGCCGTCCATCCGGATGACCTCGCCGTTCAGGTAGCCGTGCTCGACGATGTCCAGGGCCAGCTCGGCGAAGTCCGCCGGGCGCCCGAGGCGCTTGGGGAAGGGTATGCCCGCCGACAGGCTCTGGCGGGCCTCCTCGGGCAGGGTGCCCAGCAGCGGCGTGTCCACCAGGCCGGGTGCGATGGTGCACACGCGCACGCCCACGCCGGAGAGGTCGCGGGCCGCCGGCAGGGTCATCCCGACGATGCCGCCCTTGGACGCCGAGTAGGCGATCTGCCCGATCTGGCCGTCGTAGGCGGCGATCGAGGCGGTGTTCACCACGACGCCGCGCTCGCCGTCCTCGCCGGGCTCGGTGGCGGCCATCGCGGCGGCGGCCAGCCGGAGGACGTTGAAGGTGCCGACCAGGTTGACCATCACGGTGCGGACGAACGGGTCGAACTCGTGCGGCACGTTGCCCTTGCCCACGGTGCGCTGGGCCCAGCCGATCCCGGCGCAGTTGACCGCGATCCGCAGCGGCCGGTCCTTGCCGGTGGCTTCGGCGACCGCCGCCTCCACCGACGCCGGGTCGGTGACGTCGGTGCGGACGAAGGTGGTGTGCCCGCCCAGCTCGGCGGCGAGCTGCGCGCCCTTCTCCTCCTGCAGGTCGAGGATGGTCACGGCCGCGCCCCGCGCGGTCAGGGCGCGCACCGTGGCCTCGCCCAGCCCGGAGGCCCCACCGGAGACGACAGCGGCGACGTCGAAGTCCTTCATGACCCGCAGGCTAGCGACGCGGCTCAGCTGAACCGCGGCCCGTGCTGCTCCTCCACCGCGCCGAGCAGCTGCTTGACCCGCTCGGCCTCGCCGACCGGGCAGACCATCGTCACGTCCCGGGTGTGCACGACGACGCTGTCGCGCACACCGACGAGGGCGACGAGGTGCTCGGGGTCGTCGCTGAAGACGATGTTGCCCGCGCTGTCGAGCGTCACCGCCAGGCCGCGCACGGCGTTCTCCCCCACCGTCTCCAGGGTGGCTGCGAGCGCCGGCCACGAGCCGACGTCCAGCCAGTCGACGTCCAGGTCGGCCACGAGCACCCGGCCCGGCTCGCCGGCCGCCGGCTCGAGGACGGCGTAGTCGACGCTGATCTTCGGCAGCGTCGGGAAGACCTCGGCCAGGACGGCGTCGCGCTGCGGGCCGGCCGGGGCGGCGACGATCCGCGCCAGCCCCTCGGCCGACGCCGGGAGGTGGTCGGCCAGCGCGTCGAGGACGGTCCGGGCCCGCCAGACGAACATGCCCGAGTTCCACAGGTACTCACCCGAGGCGAGGTACTGCTCGGCGGTGGCGCGGTCGGGCTTCTCCCGGAAGGACGCCGCCTCCGCCACGCCGGGCACCTCGGTGGCCGCGCCGCGCTGGACGTAGCCGAACCCGGTCGCCGGGGCCGTGGGCCGGATGCCCAGCGTGACCAGCGACCGGGGGCGGGCCGCGAGGGCGTCGTAGGCCGTGGTCAGCGCGACGGCGAACCGCTCGACCG
Source organism: Geodermatophilus sp. CPCC 205761 (assembly GCF_051383655.1). Classification (NCBI taxonomy): domain Bacteria; kingdom Bacillati; phylum Actinomycetota; class Actinomycetes; order Geodermatophilales; family Geodermatophilaceae; genus Geodermatophilus; species Geodermatophilus sp. CPCC 205761. The sequence continues at coordinate 65,908 of NZ_JALPKQ010000019.1, read as the reverse complement.
GGCGGATGACGTGGTCGGCGCTCACGACGGCGAGCTCGGCGTCGGGGTCGACGTCGGCCACCAGCGCGGCGGCCAGGCCGACGGCGTTGGCGGTGTCCCGCGCGACCGGTTCGAGCACCAGCCGGTCGGCGCGCAACCGCGGCAGGGCCGAGCGCACCTGGTCGCCGTAGCGGGCCGCGGTGCACACCCAGATCTGCTCCGGGGGCAGCACCGCCTCCAGCCGGGCGAAGGCCTCGGCCAGGAGGCTGTGGGCCGCCCCGCCCGCACCGTCGCTGACGACGTCGAGCAGCTGCTTGGGCCGACCGCCGCGGGACAGCGGCCACAGCCGCGTTCCCGAGCCGCCGGCCATGATCACCGCGTGCCGCACAGAGCCACCCCTCTCCGGGCGCCGGCCGCCCGTCGATCCCATCCTGCTCTGCCGGTGAGGCCGGGTTGAACGCCCCAGCGGGTGAACCTGATTGCGCTCCGCCAGCGCGCTCGGGCACGGTGTGACGACGCGCGTCACGAGGGCAGGGGCACGAGGGCCCACCCCAGGGGAGGCGGGGTGGGAGAGGGCGATGAGGAAGAAGGCTGCCTACGTTCGGCGCATGGCAAACGACTCGGCCTCCCCGCCTGCGACCGGGGCGACGGCCACCGCAACCGACGCCGCCGGGTCCGTGGACGTGTCGAACCCCGAGACCGCGCGAGAGGCGAGCCTCGACGAGCAGTCCCCGGGCCGCAGCGTCACCGTGCTGCAGCGCGTGCTGATGCCGCGGCCCAGCGACCCGGTCAAGGTCCGCTCGCTGTACCTGGACGAGCGGGCCGGGGAACGTGTGGACGACCTCGACCGCAGTGCGGCCGTCGTCCCCGCGGGCCACGAGGTCTCGTTCGCCACCTACTTCAACGCCTTCCCGGCCGGCTACTGGCGCCGGTGGACGACGTTGTCGACCGTCGTCCTCGAACTCCTCGTGACCGGACGCGGGCGCATCGACGTCTACCGCTCCAAGGCCGACGGCAGCATCGTCCACGTCACCGGCCTGACCACCGGCGGGGATGAGCGGACGCTCTCGTTCGACCTGGACCTCACCCCCTTCGAGGACGGCGGCTGGTACTGGTTCGACGTCACCGCGGGCAAGGACCCGGTGACCGTCCACCGGGCCGCGTGGACCACGCCCGAGTCACCCCGCAACGAGGTCCGTCCCGCGGTCGGGGTGTGCACCTACAACCGCCCCGAGGACTGCCTCGCGGCGCTGGCCACCCTGGCCGCCGACCCGTTCGTCCTGGGCCAGGTGGAGCGGGTCTTCGTGGCCGACCAGGGGGATCGAAAGGTGCGGCGGGCTCCGCGTCACGCCGAGGTGGACTCCGCCCTCGGCGGACGCCTGCAGATCTTCGAGCAGCCCAACCTCGGCGGGAGCGGCGGCTTCGCCCGCGTGATGTCCGAGACGCTCGCCTCGACCGGGCTCACGCACGTGCTGCTGCTCGACGACGACGTCCAGCTGGAGCCGGACAGCATCGCGCGGGCCTGCGCTTTCGCGCGCTACACCAAGTGGCCGACGCTGGTGGGCGGCCAGATGCTGGCCCTGCAGGATCGGTCGGTGCTGCACGCGGTCGGCGAGGTCGTCGACCGGGACAAGTTCTTCTGGCGCGCGGCTCCGCACACCACCTACGGGCACGACTTCAGCCAGGAGAGCCTGCGCGAGTCCCCGGACCTGCACCGGCGCATCGACGTCGACTACACGGGGTGGTGGATGTGCCTCATCCCCCGCGAGGCGCTCGATCAGGTCGGGTTGGCCCTGCCGCTGTTCATCAAGTGGGACGACGCCGAGTACGGACTCCGGGCCGGTGAGAACGGGATCCCCACGGTCACCCTGCCGGGCATGGCCGTGTGGCACCTGTCGTGGTCGGACAAGGACGACACCAGCGGGTGGCAGGCGTACTTCCACGTCCGCAACCGGCTCATCGCGGCGGCGCTGCACTCCCCCCACGAGCGCGGCGGCACCCTGCTGCGGGACACGTTCAAATTCGACCTGAAGTTCCTGATCATGATGCAGTACGGCAACACGGCGCTGCACCACCGCGCCTACGAGGACTTCCTCGCGGGTCCGAGCCGGCTGTTCCAGAACCTGCCGACGGCGCTCCCGAGCGTGCTGCGCCAGCTGAAGGACTTCCCCGACGGGACGGTGCTGTCCTCCTCCGCCGACGTCGCGCCCGCGCAGCTCGGGGCACTGCGCGCCGAGCCGCTGCTCACGCCACCGGTGCGGCGGCCGGCGATCGCGATCACCTTGGTCAAGGGCCTGGTCCACAACATGCGGCAGCCCGATCCCGAGGCCCGCGAGCGACCGCAGATGAACGTCAGCGCCCAGGACGCCCAGTGGTTCCTCCTGTCGCGCCTGGACAGCGCCACGGTCGCCACGGCCGACGGTCGCGGGGTGACGATGCGCTACCGCGACCGGCGGCTCTTCCTCCGTCTGCTGTGGCGCTCGGTCCGGCTGCACCGCCGCCTCCACCGGTCGTTCCCGGCGTTGCAGCGGGAGTACCGGGCGGCCCTGCAGGACCTCACGTCACCCCGGGCCTGGTCGGCGATGTGGAACGTCGTGGCCGAGGTGGACGACGGGACCGGAGGCACCCGTCCGCGTTCCGCGGCCGCCCGCCACTTCCGTTCCGCCGCCAGGCGCTGACCTCCGTCGGGCCTGGGCGCGGCGGGCGCCCCGGCCCAGGCCCTCGGCCCGGCGCTGGAAGCGCGCACCCGCGGCCACCCGGCCGCTGACGTAGGACACGAGCATCCGGGCAGCGAGCCCGCCGCGGAGGGCCAGCCGCAGCGGCGTGTGCCGGCGGAGCGGGTATCGGCCGGACAGGTAGCGCAGCGCGCTGGTGTGATGCACCCGCTGCATGCGGTGCGGCTCGCGGCGGGTGGCGTGGCCCCCCTCGTGGGTGACCACCGCCGTCGGCGCGTAGACGTGCAACCAGCCCCGCCGGCTCAGCCGCTCGGCGAGGTCGACGTCCTCGAAGTACATGAAGTAACCGGGGTCGAAGCCGCCGACCGACCAGAACGCGGCGACGTCGACCAGCAGGCAGGAGCCCGACAGCCAACCGGCCGGGCGCTCCCGCGGGGCCTCCCGCTCCCGCCGGTACCGGGCCGTCCACGGGTTGCCGGGCCACACCCAGCCGAGCAGGGCGTGCCCGGCGCCGGTGGACAACCGGGGCAGGTCGCGGGCCGACGGGTAGAGCTCGCCCTCGGGGGTGCGGATCGCCGGGCCGACGGTGGCCGCGCGCGGCCACCGGGCAGCGACGGCCAGCAGCTCGTCGATCGACCCGGGGTCGAACCGCACGTCGGGGTTGGCGACGACGGCGTACCCCTCGGTGACCCCGGCCAGCCCGGCGTTGACCGCGGCGCCGTAGCCGATGTTGCCGCCGGTGCGCAGCAGCCGGACGTGCGGGTGCTGTGCCGCCGCCCGCTCCGGAGCGCCGTCGGTGGACCCGTTGTCGGCCAGGACGACCTCGACCGGCCGCGCCGTCGCCTGCGCCAGCGAGTCGACGAAGCCGACGAGGGCATCGCCGGGCGAGTACGTCACCGCGACGACGCGCAGCGGGCCTGGGGATGGGTCGCTCACGCCGGACGACCCTACGAGGTGGACGGCGCGCAGCGCCGCCCGCGGGCCTCCGGCGGGGTCGGCGAGGAGACCCTTGTGACGCTTGGGACGAGGGGGACGGTTTCGTCCCACCGTGAGTCCGATTCCCCCGGATGAGCCGGGTCGGTCTCTCCCCCGCCGGTACAGTCGCAAGGCGTGACTTCAGCCAGTCCTGACCTCGTCGTCGTCGGCTCCGGCTTCTTCGGCCTCACGGTCGCCGAGCGCGTGGCCAGCCAGCTGGACAAGCGGGTGCTCGTGCTCGACCGCCGCGACCACATCGGTGGCAACGCCTACTCCGCACCCGAGCCCGAGACCGGGATCGAGGTGCACGTGTACGGCGCGCACCTGTTCCACACCTCGAACGAGCGCGTCTGGGAGTACGTGAACCAGTTCACCGAGTTCACGAACTACCAGCACCGGGTCTTCAGCATCTACCAGGGCCAGACCTACTCGCTGCCGATGAACCTGGCCACGATCTGCCAGTACTTCGGCAAGAGCTTCTCCCCCGAGGAGGCCCGCGCCCTCGTTGCCGAGCAGGCCGCCGAGTTCGACACCTCCGAGGCCAAGAACCTCGAGGAGAAGGCGATCTCGCTGATCGGCCGCCCGCTCTACGAGGCGTTCATCCGCGGGTACACGAAGAAGCAGTGGCAGACCGATCCGACCGAGCTGCCCGCCGCGGTCATCGCCCGGCTCCCGGTCCGCTACACCTTCGACAACCGGTACTTCAACGACACCTACGAGGGTCTGCCGAAGGACGGCTACACCGCCTGGCTGCAGAAGATGGCCGACCACCCCAACATCGAGGTGCGGCTGTCCACGGACTACTTCGACGTCCGCGACGAGCTGCCGGCCGACGTGCCGACCGTGTTCACCGGTCCGATCGACAAGTACTTCGACTACGAGGCCGGCGAGCTCGGCTGGCGGACGCTGGACTTCGAGACCGAGGTCCTGCCGATCGGCGACTTCCAGGGGACCTCGGTCATGAACTACGCCGACGAGGACGTGCCCTTCACCCGGATCCACGAGTTCCGGCACTTCCACCCCGAGCGCGCCTACCCCGCCGACAAGACCGTCGTCGTCCGCGAGTACTCCCGCTCCGCCGAGTCCGGCGACGAGCCGTACTACCCGATCAACACCCCCGAGGACCGCGCCAAGCTGGAGCGCTACCGCGAGCTGGCCACGAAGGAGGCCGCGGAGAAGCGGGTGCTCTTCGGCGGTCGGCTGGGTACGTACAAGTACCTCGACATGCACATGGCCATCGGCTCGGCCCTCAGCATGTTCGACAACCGCATCCGCCCCTTCTTCGACCAGGGTGGCTCGCTCGACGGCCGCCTGGAGGACTGAATGCCCACGACGACCGCTCTCGCCCCTGGCGGACGCTCCGTCCCGGAGGACCACCGGTGACCGACCCGCACGACCAGACCGGCGCTCACCGGGTGTTCGAGATCCTCCACGAGCCGGACTGGTTCACGGGACTCTCCCTCCGAGAGGCCCGACTCCTGGACGGGGCGCTGGCATTCCACTGCCTGGCCCGGCCGGGCGAGCGGATCCGGGCCACTGTCCTCCGGACGGAGGGACCCCACTTCCCCTCGTTGACCGACCAGCGCACGTCCACGATCGAGTGGGGCGACGACCGGACCGTCGTCGGGACCATCGAGGCGCAGGCCAGCGGTCAGCCCGTGTCGACGACCGGCGTCGTCGACGTGGTGCTCGACCTCGGCGGGCCGCCCGAGACGCTCATGAGGATCGAGCACCCCCCTGGCCGCCTGTACGCCGCCCGGGACGCGGTCCGCCGGCGCGCCCCGGTGGCCTTCGACGCCGTTCGCCAGCTGCGCACCGACCGCCTGGAGAACCGACGGCTCTCCCGGCCCATCCCGCGCGTGGGCAGGCTGCACAACACGAACGTCGGTTCCTCGCGCGGGTCCACCAAGGCGGTGCTCTTCGGCCTGCACTGGCTGGAGCTGGGCGGTGCGGAGAGGTGGGCCGCCGAGACCATCGGGATGGCCCGGCAGGCCGGCCTGCTGCCGGTCGTGCTCAGCGACCGCCCGTCGGGCCACCCCGACATCGTGCGCTCGGTCTTCGACGACGCGCTGGTCATCCCGCTCACCCACCCGATGCAGGGCACCCAGGAGTCCGGGCTGCTGAGCCAGCTGTTCGGGCGCTTCGACATCCGTGGCGTGCACATCCACCACTGCACCTGGCTCTACCAGCGGCTGCCCTGGATCCGGGCCCAGTACCCCGGCACCGAGTTGATCGACTCGCTGCACGTCCTGGAGTGGCGCACCGGCGGCTTCGTGGACATCGCCCTGCGGATGTCCAACGTGATGGACGCCCACCACGTCATCTCCCCGCAACTGCGGGACTACCTGGTCGACCGGCAGGGTCTGCCCCGCGAGAAGATCAGCCTGGCGACCCTCGCCGACCTCACCGTCGACCCCTCGGCTGGGCGGGCAGCACCCGCGCCCAGCCGAAAGCCCGGCGATCCCATGACCGTCGCCTTCGTCGGCCGGTTCACCCAGCAGAAGCGCCCCTACCTGTTCCTGCGCCTGGCCGCCCGGCTCCGGGACCGTCTCGGGGACCGCGTGCGGTTCGTCATGCACGGGGACGGCGAGCTCGCCGCCGACGTCGGGTCCGATCGAGCTCGTTTCGGGCTGGCCGGGACGCTCGAGCTGCGTGGAGCCGACCGGGCGGTCTCCGACACGCTGGACGAGGCCGACGTCCTCGTCATCAGCTCGGACAACGAGGGCGTGACGCTGACCTCCTTCGAGGCCGACGCGCACGACGTCCTCGTGGTGAGCAGCGACGTCGGCTCCCAGGCCTCCGTCGTGCACCCCGAGCTGCTCCTCCCCCGCGCGACCGTGCCCTTCCTGCGTGCCGCCGAGCGCACGCTGGTCTCCATCTGCGAGGACGACGCCTTCACGACCCGATTGCTGGCCGAGCAGCGGGCCCGGGTCGACGCGTTCGCAGCTCTTCCCCGCGCCCGGGACTGGACCCGGGAGCTCTATGAAAGGTGGGCCTCTTGACCACGACGAACGTGGCCGCGGTCATCGTGACCTACAACCGCGCCGACAAGCTGGGCAAGGTGATCGAGCAGGTCCTCGCCCAGGACCGCCCGGCCGAGCAGGTCATCATCGTGGACAACGCCTCCACGGACTCCACGGCGGAGGTGCTCGCCGCCTACGAGGACCGGCCCACCGTGCGCATCGAGCGGCTGACCACCAACACCGGTGGCGCAGGCGGGTTCGCCCACGGCATGTCGGTGGCCTACGAGCGCGGCGCCGACTTCGTCTGGATCATGGACGACGACTGCTACGCCGACACCGACGCGCTGCGCGTGCTCCTCGACGGCCACGCCTCCGCCGAGGCGAACATGGGCATGCGCCTGCCGTTCGCCTGCTCCGTCGTCCGGTGGACCAACGGCGACATCTGCGAGATGAACAACCCCGAGCCCACGTGGGACTGGGGCAAGCTGCTGGTCCGGGGCGAGAACACCGTCCTGGTCAACTCCTGCTCGTTCGTCTCCGTCATGTTCCCGCGGTGGGCGATCACCCAGTTCGGCCTGCCGCTCGCGGAGTACTTCATCTGGTTCGACGACCAGGAGTACACCCGGCGGCTCACCGCCGCCGGCCCCGGCGTCCAGGTGCTCCGCAGCACGGTCACCCACGATCTCGGCGTGAACCGGGGCGTGAACTTCGGTGACGTCAGCGAGGGCAACATGTGGAAGTTCGAGTACGGCGTCCGCAACGAGGCGTCCTTCCGCTGGCACCACGAGGACCCGTTCGCGGCCCTTCGCTTCGCCCAGCGCCTGTACACCGGGCTCAAGGGCGGGAAGGTGCCGTGGCGGCTGCGCCGCCGACTGGCGCGCAAGTTCATCGAGGGCGTCCGCTTCGACCCGAAGCCGGCCTTCCCCCGCACCGTCCTCTGACGATCTCCGAGACGACGAGAGCCGCCGGCCCCTGGGGGGCCGGCGGCTCTCGTCGTCTCGGGGTATACCGTCAGCTGTCCCAGGGCGTGGTCAGCACCGTGGCCACCAGCTGCTCGTGGTCGAGGCTGTAGGCCTCCCAGCGGTAGGTGACGCCGGTCTGCTCGACGAACTCCATCCAGGCCTTGTGCTCGTGGCCCTGCCAGCCCGGGTAGTTGAAGTACTCGTCGAACACGACGACCGACCCCGGCCGCAGCCGGCGGCCCAGCGCGTCGAGCACGGTGCGCGTCGAGGAGTACAGGTCGGCGTCCAGGTGGAGGAAGGCCACCGGCCCGTCGTTCTCCTCGACGAAGCTCGGCAGGGTGTCCTCGAAGAGACCGACCACGAGCTCGGCGCCGGGCACCTCGGGCAGGGACTCCTGCTTGAACGTCCCGGCCGGGAAGTCGCTGCGCCACGTCTCCGGCAGGCCGCTGAAGACGTCGAAGCCGACGACCTTCCGGCCGGTGCACCGTTCGGCGATGATCCGCAGGGTCGTGCCCTGGCCGACCCCGAACTCGAGGGCCATGCCCGGGGTCTCCCCCACCAGGTCCAGGCCGTGCCGCAGCGTGTCGTGGGGGGCCGGGTACCGCGGCAGTTCGGGCATCTCGTCGAGGATGAAGCGCGTCGTCTCCTGCAACGCCAGGACGTCACCGGCGAAGCCGATGTCGCGGCGGTGGCGGTGCTCGAAGCCGGCGACCGCGGCCTGCAGCCGCAGCACTTCCGCCTTCAGCTCCTCCAGCTGCCGCGTGACCTCCTCGGCCCGCTTCTCCGCGTCCCGACGACCGGCTTCGGCCGCGTCGAGCACCGACTGGACGAGCGCCCGGGTCTCCTCCGGCCGCGACTCGCCGACCGCGTCCCGGGCGGCCTCGCGGACGGCGTTGATCAGCTTGCCGCGCACGGCGACCTTGGCCCGCTCGATCATGGGTCCCCTCTCGTGGGTCATCTGCGGTCCCCGGGCATCGCGAAACGCTCGCGCCGGCCGTCCCGGGTGAGTGCCAGCCAGTCCCGCAGCCCCCGGAGGTCCCGCCGGCTGAGGAAGAACCAGCCGAAGCGGACGAGCTCCAAAGGGAACAGCCAGCGCATGCCGGGCTGTGCCATGAGGTACCCGCGGTTGCGGTAGGTGAAGTAGCGCTTGGCCTCGTCGCTGGGGTACTGGGCGGACAGGCGCCCGCCGAGGATGGGGAGGAACTCGTCGCCCCCCTGCGGGTGCACGTAGGTCGCCCGCAGGGTGGTGCCGAACCGCAGGCCGGACCGGCGCAGCCGCCGGTGGATCTCCGTCTCGTCACCACGGATGAACAGCCGCAGATCGGGGACGCCGACCGCGCGGAACGCCTCTGCGCGGAAGAGTGCCCCGTTGAACAGCGACGCGTACGAGGGCAGGAACTCGTCGGTCCCGAAGTCGTCGACGGAGCCCCTCCAGCGCAGGCCACGACGGAGCGGGAAGGCCAGCCGCCGGGGATCGGCCTCGTCGACGACGGCCGGTGAGATCTCGGCGAGGCCCCGGCGCAGGGCCTCCTCCACGAGCGTGGCCAGCACGTCGGGGCCACCCGGACGGCCGTCGTCGTCGGCGCACCACACCCAGTCCGCGCCGAGCGACAACGCGGTCAGCAGGCCCAGCGCGAACCCGCCGGCGCCGCCCAGGTTGGTCTCCGACGGCACGTAGACCGTTCGGAGGGGGCAGTCGCGGACGACCGCCTCGGTGGCGTGGTCGGCCCCGTTGTCGACCACGACGATCGCACCGACGGCGCGGGTCTGTCCGACGACGGCCTGCAGACTCTGCCGCAGCAGCTCGGTCCGGTGCCGCGTGACGATGACGGCGACGACCAGGTCGCCGCCGGTGGGGCGAGCGGCGGTCACGCCGCGCCGTGCCCCTCGTCCACCCACGCGTCGGGACCCTTGTAGGCGAGCAGGATCTCCTTCAGCGAGCCCTGCTGCTTCACCCGGCCGTGCTCCATCCAGATCGCACTGGTGCACAGCTGCCGCAGGAACTCATCGGAGTGGGAGGCGAAGACGAGGAGGCCGGCACGGTCGACCAGGTCGCTGAGCCGGTCGCGTGCCTTCTCCAGGAAGGCGGCGTCCACCGCGCCGATGCCCTCGTCCAGCAGCAGGATCTCCGGGTCGATGCTCGTCACGACGCCCAGGGCCAGGCGCACGCGCATGCCGGTCGAGTACGTGCGCAACGGCATGGAGAGGAAGTCCCCGAGTTCGGTGAACTCGGCGATGTCGTCGACCCGCTCCTCCATCTGCTTGCGGGTCATGCCGAGGAAGAGGCCCCGGATGAGGATGTTCTCGTAGCCGGAGATCTCCGGGTCCATGCCCACACCGAGGTCGAACACCGGCGCCACCTTGCCCTGCACCTCGGCGGACCCGCGGGTCGGCTCGTAGATGCCGGCCAGCAGCCGCAGCAGGGTGGACTTGCCGGCGCCGTTGTGCCCGACCAGGCCCACGCGGGCGCCGTGGTCGAGATCCACCGTGATGTCGCGCAGGGCCTGGATGATCGGCACCTTGGTGTCGCTGGAGATGTTGCCGCCGACGAGGCCGAGCACGGTCTTCTTCAGGGACCTGCTCTTGGCGTCGAAGATGGGGAAGTCGACCGACGCATCCCGCGTCGTGATGCTGACCACGAACCGTGCCTTTCTGTCGGCTGCTCGGGCGGGGCGTCAGACCCAGTAGGCCACGCGTGCCCGGTAGCGGCGCATGACGACGAGGGCCAGGGTCCAGCCGACGACGGTGATCACCAGGACGACCACCCAGTGTCGCACCTGCTGGTCGGCCCCGAGCAAGGGCGCCCGGATGATCTCGATGAAGTGGAGGAAGGGGTTGAACTCGGCCAACCGCGCCCGCTCGGCGACGGCGGGGTTCGGGCTGTTGAGGAAGTCGTCGTAGATCCACACGATCGGCGTGAGGAAGAACATCAGCTGGACGATGCTCTGCGTGATCGGCGTCAGGTCGCGGAACCGCGTGCTGACGATGCCCGCCAGCAGGGCCACCCACGCGCCGTTGACCACGAGCAGCACGAACGCCGGGATCGCGGCGAGGGCGGTCCACTTCAGCGGCTGCGGGAAGATCACGAGCATGACGGCGTAGACGATCAGGTTGTGCAGGAAGAACAGCACCTGCCGCCACACCAGCCGGTAGACGTGCACGCTGATCGGCGAGGGCAGGTGCTTGATCAGGCCCTCGTTGGCGATGAACACCTCCGAGCCCTCGTTGATGCACCCGGCGATGAAGCCCCAGACGATGAAGCCCACGAGGATGTACGGGAGCTGCTCCTCCAGCGGGTTGTTGAACAGCCCCGCGTAGAGGATGCCCAGGGCGACCGCGGTGACCGCCATGCTGAGGGTGATCCAGATCGGGCCGAGCAGGGAGCGGCGGTAGCGCTGCCGGATGTCCTGCCAGCCCAGGTGGCCCCAGAGCTCGCGGTGACGCCATCCGATCTGGAGATCCGAGAGGGTCTTCGCCATGGACGTGGGGGTGGTACGGGCCGAACGCACGCGGGGGACGGTACCCGCCGCCGGTCTCGCGGCGGCGCAGGAGCGGGGCACGCGGGACGGGTCCGTCTCACGTGTGACCAACCAGTCCCACGGGCCCGGTCCGCCCCACGAGCAGCACCCCCGGAGGGGCTCCAGAGGGCCGATCAGCCGGCCGGACCGGACCGCAGGGCCGGGTCGGCCAGCGCCGCCCGCAGCGCCGTCCGCCACGGCAGCGGGGCGGGCAGCCCCGCGGCGAGCCAGGCACTGCCGTCGAGGACGGAGTACGCCGGGCGGGGCGCCGGGCGCGGGAAGGCCGCCGTCGTGGTCGGGCTGACCAGGCGGGGGTCGGCGCCGAGCTCCTCGTAGACGGCGCGGGCAAGCCCGAACCAGCTGACCGCGCCGGCGTCGGTGCGGTGGAGGACCGGCGGCACCGCGTCCGGGCGGGCGCCGAGGTCGACCAGCCCGGCCGCCAGCCCGGCGGACCAGGTGGGTGAGCCGACCTGGTCGTCGACGACCGACACCGGCGCGCCGGCGGCGGCGCGCCCGGCCATCGTGCGGACGAAGTTGCCGCCGTGCGCGCCGTAGACCCACGAGGTGCGGACGACGACGGCGTCCCCGCCGGCCGCCGCGACCGCCCGCTCCCCCGCGACCTTGGTGCGCCCGTACGCCGACCGCGGCGCGGTGGGCGCGTCCACGGGGTAGGGCTCGCGCGCGGTGCCGTCGAAGACGTAGTCGGTGGAGACGTGCACCAGCCGCCCGGCGCCCGCCAGCTCCTCGGCCAGCCAGCCCGGCGCCCGGCCGTTGACCAGCAGCGCCGTCTCCTCGTCGGTCTCGGCGGCGTCGACGGCGGTGTGGGCGGCCGCGTTGAGGACGACCGGCCGCAGCCCCCGGCCGCGGGCGCCGGCCAGCCAGTCGCGCAGCACGGCACGCACCCCCGCCTCGTCGGTCAGGTCGACGTCGGCGCGGCCGAGCGCGGTGACGGCATCCCCCGGGCGCCCGGCCAGGACCGCGAGCAGGTCCCCGCCGAGCTGCCCGCGGGCGCCGGTGACCAGCCAGGCGGTGCCGGTCATGCCCGGGCGGTGGCGGCCGCCGCCTTCAGCGGCTCCCACCAGGCCCGGTTGTCCCGGTACCACTGCACGGTGAGCGCGAGGCCCTCCTCGAAGGTCATCCGCGGCGCGTAGCCCAGGGCCGCGGTCTTCGAGTAGTCGACGGAGTAGCGCAGGTCGTGGCCGCCGCCGCGGGGGTCGACGATGTGCTCCACGTAGCTCCAGTCGCGGCCGGTGGCCTCGAGCAGCTTCTCGGTGAGCTCCCGGTTGGACAGCTCCCGGCCGCCACCGATGTTGTAGAACTCGCCCGGCCGGCCCTTCTCGAGCACCAGCTGGATCCCGCGGCAGTGGTCGTCGACGTACAGCCAGTCGCGGACGTTGGTGCCCTGGCCGTACAGCGGCACCCGCTCCCCGTCGAGCAGGTTGGTGACGAACAGCGGGATGACCTTCTCCGGGAAGTGGTACGGCCCGTAGTTGTTGCTGCACCGGGTGATCGAGATGTCGAGGCCGTACGTCCGCGCATACGCGCGGGCGACGAGGTCGCCGCCGGCCTTGGCCGCCGAGTAGGGCGAGTTCGGCTCGAGGAAGTGGTCCTCGGTCCAGGACCCCTCGTCGATCGAGCCGTACACCTCGTCGGTGGAGACGTGCACGACCCGGCGGACGCCGTGCCGCAGCGCGGCCTCGAAGACCTGCTGGGCGCCGAGCACGTTGGTGAGCACGAACTCCGACGCGCCGGAGATGGAGCGGTCGACGTGCGACTCGGCGGCGAAGTTGACCACCACGTCGTGTCCCGGGAGCGCGGCGTCGAGGTCGGCGGCGCTGCAGATGTCACCCCGGACGAAGCGGTACCGGGAGCTGTCGGCCACCGGGGCCAGGTTCGCGAGGTTGCCGGCGTAGGTGAGCTTGTCGAAGACGGTCACCTCCGCGTCCTCGTAGCCCGGGTAGCCACCGCCGAGCAGGGTCCGGACGTAGTGGGACCCGATGAAGCCCGCTCCACCGGTGACAAAGACGCGCATGGCCCCGATCCTGCCGTGACCGGGTGTCCAGGTCATCCTCACGAGGTGTGACGTCTGCGCACGGTGGGAAGAGGGGCGACGGTCGTTCCCGGTGAGACGGGACGGTCCCGTGTCGGACCCGGTCGGGCGACCGTCCGCGTGGCTACCCTGGCTGTCGCCGACCTGCGTCGGCGCCCTCCGGCCACACTCCCGCCGGCACCAGCCGGACCGGTCCTACAGCTGGAGCCGCTCCCAGAGTCCGCCGGCGCCGCCGCTCCCCGAAGTGAGGACACCCGTGAGCCGAGACCGCTCCGAGCAGGGCCCTGCTGGTCGCCCGCTCCCGCCGCGGCTCGACCCGCGCGCCGGGCGTCCGTCCCGTGCCCGCTCCTCCGCCGGCCGCGCCGAGGAGCGCCCGGCCGAGCGCGGTGACGCGGCCCGCGAGGCGACGCCGGGGCGCCGCGGACGCCGCGGACGCCGCGGGGCGATCGTCGCGCGGACGGTGGCCGGCCTGCTCTCCGCCGTCCTGCTCGCCGGGTCCGGCTGGGGCTGGTACCTGGGCCAGGTCGCCGAGGCCACCGTCAACCGCACCGACGCCATCCCGGCCTCGGGCAACGACGAGACCGGCGCGGCGCCCGAGGCCATGAACCTGCTCCTCGTCGGCAACGACAGCCGGGCCGACCTCACCCCCGAGCAGCTCGCCGAGCTGCAGGCCGGTGAGGACTCCGGCATCAACACCGACACGATGATCCTGGTGCACATCCCGGCCGACGGGTCCCGCGCGTCGTTCGTCTCCTTCCCGCGCGACTCCTACGTGGAGATCCCCGGCCACGGCTGGGAAAAGCTCAACGCCGCCTACGCCTACGGGTACGCCGACACCTCCGAGGAGGCGCCGGTCGACCAGCGGCAGGCCGGCGGGGCGCAGCTGCTCGTGCAGACGATCAGCCAGCTGACCGGCCTGCAGATCGACCACTACGCCGAGGTGGACCTGCTCGGCTTCTTCAACCTCAGCTCCGTCGTCGGCGGCGTCGAGGTCAACCTGTGCGAGCCCGTCGACGACTCGCGCTGGTCCGGTGCGGTGTTCCCGGCCGGCCAGCAGACGATCAGCGGCGCGGACGCGCTCAAGTTCGTCCGCCAGCGCCACGGTCTGCCCCGCGGCGACTTCGACCGCATCGTCCGGCAGCAGGTCTTCATCGCCGGCGTGCTGCGCAAGATGCTCTCCGACGAGGTCCTGCTCGACCTGGGCAAGCAGCGCGAGCTGGTCCAGGCCGCCTCCCAGTCGCTCACCGTCGACCAGGGCCTGGACCTGTTCCAGCTGGCCGAGCAGATGCAGTCGGTGACCGCCGGCAGCATCGAGTTCCAGACCATCCCCTACGTCGGCACCGACCGTGACGAGCAGGACCGGTCGATCATCCGGCTGGAGGACGAGGACGTCCTGCACGACTTCTTCGCCCAGCTCTCGGCCGAGCCCGAGGCCCCGGCGGAGCAGACCCCCGAGGCGCCCGCGACGGTCGCGCCGGCCGAGGTCTCCGTCGACGTCCTCAACGGCTCCGGGATCTCCGGGCTGGCCGCCGACGCGGCCACCGACCTGGAGGCCGGCGGGTTCGTCGTCGCGAGCACCGGCAACGCCGACTCCTCGGACTACGAGCAGACCATCGTCCGGTACGCCGCGGGCGACGAGGCGCTGGCCACCACGCTCGCCGGTGCGATCCCCGGCGCCGTCGCCGAGGCCAGCGAGGACGCCACCTCGGGCACCGTGCAGCTGGTCCTGGGTACGGACTTCAACGGCGTCGGCCAGGCCGTCACGCCGCCGGCACCGTCCGAGCCGGTGGAGGGCGAGGACGCCCGCACCGCGGCCGACACGACCTGCATCTACTGACCCTCGGCGGATCTCAGGAGTGCGTGACCGGTGGCCTCACACGGGGGCGCCGGTTGCCTCGAAGGCGGCCAGCTCCTCCGGCGTCCCGAAACAGTAGAAGTCCCCCCGCACGAGGCCCACCCGGTGCCCCGACGCGATGAGCTCGTTGAAGACCAGCGACACGTAGTACTCGGGCATCGCCGCCCCGATCTGCTTGTCCATGAGGCGGTCCGCCGCGTCGAGGAAGACCTGGGCGCGGGGGAAGGAGTAGACGCCCATCAGCGCGTCGGAGGAGATGGCCTGCTTCTCCGCGGTCCGGACGACGAGACCGTCGGGCCCGACCTCGGCGAAGCTGTACCGCGGCTCGGTGGAGGCGAAGGAGAGGAGGAGGCCGTCGACGTCCTGCCCCTCGACCGCCGTCTGGAGAGCACGGAAGTAACCGGGGCTGTCGAAGGCGATGTCGCAGTCCATGATGACCAGCGGCTGATCGGGGTCGAGCCGGCTGCGTGCCTCCAGGCACGTCTCGACCGCGCCGCGGGTGTCGTGGTCGAGCAGGACGATGGACGCCGAGGACTCGACCGCCAGGACCCGCTGGGCCAAGCCGAACTCGCGGTCGTCGTCCTCCCGGACCACGACGGTGACGCTCTTCTCCCCCGCCCACGGCTCGAAGGAGCGCAGCGCGCGCTGGAACATCGGCACGCCCTGCACCTCGATGAGGGGCTTGGGAGTGGTGACGCCGACCTTGCGGAACCGTGTCCCGAGTCCGCCCATCGGCATGAGCACCTGCAGGGTGGTCATCACTGCACCTCGTCCCACTCGTAGTCCCGCGGCTCGGCCGGCGGCTCGGACGTTCGCCGGCCCAGCCGCCACAGCGCCAGGTTGCGCAGCGCCGTCCGGAAGATGTTCCAGTTGCGCGCGTTGGACACCTGGTCCTCCTCGCGCCAGGTGATCGGGACGAAGGTGAAACGCACCTTCCGCCGCACCAGGTCGAGGATCAGCTCGTAGTTGAACGTCAGCTTGTCGGCGAAGCCGAGGTAGGTCGCCGGGTCGAGGTCGCGCAGTGCGAAGAGGTTCAGGCCGGAGCCGAGATCCTGCAGGGGGCGCAGGGCCACCGCGCTGTACACGGCGTTGAGCACCCGGTTTCCCCAGACCCGCTTGGCGTCGTAGCCGTGCAGCCGCGAGCGGCGGCTGAACCGCGAGCCGAGGACGGTCTGCGTCTCCGGGTGCGCCTCGGCGTGGTCCAGCAGCAGCGCGACCTCGTCGCTCTTGGCCTGGTTGTCGCCGTGCAGGATCACGACGTGGGTGTGCCCCGCCGCACGGGCGTGCTCGAAGGCGACCTTGTGCGTGCCGCCGAGGCTGTTGTTCTGCCGGTTGAGGAACACCCGGAGGTTCGGCAGCCGGCCACTGCGCTTGTACTCCAGCGCCCGCTCGAGCGTGTCGTCGGTGCTGCGGTTGTCGATCACCCAGATCTCACGGAGCCGGTGGGCCACCTCGGGGCTGATCTCGTCGAGCACCCGGCCGATCTGCGGTGCGCAGTTGTAGGCCGGGATGGCGATCACGGCGTCCACGGGGTCAGTACCTGGCCTCTCATCGCGGGCTCGGCGGGCACCTCGGACTCGAGGGGCTCGCTGCTGAAGATGTCGGGCTGCTCGTCCCGGACGGGCAGCTCGTACTGGTCGAGGAACCGGTTGAGCGCCAGGACGCACACCCCGTAGTACTTCAGGGCGGTCGCCGGGTTGATGACGATCCGGTGCGTGAGCATCCGGCCGTAGAAGAGCCCGATGTGGAAGAGCACCGCCCGTTGCTCGGCGGGTGTGAGGTGCCGCGTCATCACCTGGGCGCTGATGTAGTCGGCGAGCTCGGCGTAGCGGGCCGAGCGGTGGTCCCGGTACACGATCTCGGGCATCCCGTCGCGGTTGCCGAGCCGGACCGGCGCCTCGTCCTCGTTGAGGAACTCGTAGCCGTACAGCAGGGACTGCATGTGCCGAGCGAAGTCGATGACCGGACCCCGGACCTGGTTGTCGTCCGACGGATCGATCACGAGGACCCGCCGGGTGTCCAGATCGACCAGCACGTTGTCCACGGTCAGGTCGCCGTGGATGTTGGTGGAGGTCCGGTAGGTGGCCAGGTCGCGCCAGGCCTCCTCGTGGGCACGGATGCGGTCGATCACCCGGTCGAAGTTGTCGACCTCACGACCGTTCACGAAGATGCGGTCGGCCTTCATGGCCTCCGCCAGGTCGGGGTCGGAGTCGGCGGCCGCCCGGACGCGCAGCACCAGCCGCTCGGCGACGTAGTCCTCGAGCAGTTCGGTGTGCTCCTCCAGCGGCCCGAGCGCGTACACCTCGTCGTACATGTACTGCCACACCTCGGCCAGCATCGCCGCCCCCTGGGAGAAGGGGTTGCCGTGCACGTAGTCGAACAACGGGACCGAGTTCGGCCGGTACTCGAGGTCGATGGCGTAGTGGTCCTCGGCGTGCTGCTCGCGCAGCACCGTGACCAGCCGGGCGTGGTCTGCGCGCTCGGCCAGCCAGTCGTGCTGGTTCTTCAGCCGGTGCGCGTACTCCGGCGGCACCATCTTCTTCACGAAGGTCTCCCCGCCGGAGGTGGCGAGGATGGTGACGGCGTTCGAGCCGCCCTTGAAGAAGCGGACCAGGCTGACGTTTCCGTTCACCTCGAGCCGGTGCAGCACCTGGCTGAGGTGCTGGCCCTGGAAGTACGCGTCCAGGAAGTGGGTCATCGCGCCGGAGATGTCCTGGTCGCGGCCGAGCTTGTTGACGTACCGGTCGGCCGGGCTCAGCTCGGCACCGGTCAGCGGGGCGCTGGTGCGCCGGGCCCAGTTCACGAACAGGGCGACGACGGCGACGACCAGGACGGGGACGGTGACCACCGCCCAGGTGGCCGTGGCGAAGAGGAGCACCGCTTCGCCGTCCAGGCCGCGCCCGTCCCCGAGGAAGCCGGCCACGCCCTCGGTGTACGCGCCCGGGGCGCCGTTGCCGAGAGCCGGGCTGCTGACGGCCGACGGAGCGGCGGTCGCCGCGGCCCCGTCCCGCCAGCCCAGCGACGGGAAGACGGCGAGGGCGACCAGCAGGGCCGCGCCGGCGTAGCAGACCCACGAGGCGAGCGCGAGGCCGACGTACCGGACCAGCTGGCGGCGCTGCCGGAAGAAGCGCTGGAACCCGAAGATGACCGACCACAGCTTGAACCGGGCGCGGTTCTCCAGCTTGGTGTTGAGCAGGGCGGTGCCGCGCCACGCCAGCCGCATCAGCAGCGCGTTCTCGCGGACCAGCAGCGCGAACGCGGTGATCGCGGCCGCGGAGACCAGCAGCGCGACCAGGGCCACCGAGAGCACCCCGCCCAGCGGGATGTCGGCGAGCGCCGCCACGACGAGCAGAGCGCCGGCGACCAGGACGACGTCCAGCAGCCGCTCGAGGACGACGGCCAGGAGGGTGTACAGGAAGCTGATCCGCAGCGTCCTGGCGATGAGGAAGGCGCGGACGACCTCGCCGAGCCGCAGCGGCCACACGAGGCTGAACAGGTAGCCGATCGACAGGTGCCGGAACTGGCCGGCCAGGCTGCCGCGGCGGACGTTGTCGATCGGGACCTTCGTGCGGGCCGCGCGCAGCACGTGCCCACCCAGCTGGACGACGCAGGCGACGCCGAGCACCGCCCAGTCGCCGCCGGAGAGTCCGTCGGCCAGGCGGGCGGCGCCCGCCACGAGCGAGGGCCACGTGGAGGCCACGAACACGGCCAGGGACGCGAGGGCGAGCCCGATGAGGACGAGACGGCCCCGGGAGTAGCGATGGACCATCAGAAGTGCGGCACCTCGAGCACCGCGAGCCCGGCGGCCAGCGCCGCGTCGCGGCCGGTCGCGGAGTCTTCGAAAGCCAGCCCCTCCGCCGCCTCGACGCCGAGCAGTGACAGCGCCTTGAGGTAGCCCTCGGGGTCGGGCTTGCTGCGCGACACGTCGTCGCCCCAGACCACCACGTCGAACAGCTCCCGCAGGCCGTGAGCCCGCAGGATCTGCTCACCGTTGGCGGACTTGGCCGTGCTCACCAGCGCGGTGCGGTGGGTCGGGGCGGCCAGCCGGAGGAAGGCGATCAGCGCTGCGTTGGCGGTGGTGCGGTCGAGCAGATCCGCGTAGAGCGTGCTCTTGGCCGCGCGGATGGTGTCCACGGCCGTGCGGTCGACGCCCGGCAGCAGGTCGGGGATGAAGTCCCGGGAGTCACGGCCCCACGTGGTGGCGAACTGCTCCGGCGTCAGGTCGTGCCCGGAGGCGGCGAAGGCGGCGCGGTAGGCCTCGTAGTTGGCCTCACGCGTGTCGACGAGGGTGCCGTCGAGGTCGAACAGCAGTGCGCGAACGGTCCCGGCGGTCGGTGCCATGGCTCCAGGCCCCCCAGTGGTCGGTTGTTCAGACATCGGCGCGGTCCCGCACGGGCGCGGCGTCCACGGAGGTCGCGGACGCGCCCTTCGAGCCCCGGAACAGCAGCTTGCTGGCGAGGAAGTTCGCCCCGAAGGAGGCCGGCAACGAGAGCAGCTTGCAGAGGAACGGCGACCAGCCGGTGCCGCCGTGGAGCACCTCGATGAGCACGGAGAAGAGCAGGATCGAGGTGACGTACCAGCCGACGAACAGCAGGAAGGACGAACGCGTGCGGCCGGTGCGGAACGCGTACTTGGTGACGAAGAGGTACACGACGACGACGGCGCACCCGGCACTGACGATGTTGGCCAGCCACGGGGCAGCGCCCAGCCACACCGACGTCTGGAACAGCGTCAGGTCGACGAGCAGGCCCAGGCACGAGCCCAGGAGGAACCGGACGAGCTGGTGCAGCGTCGACCGCGTTCGCGGGCTCACCGCAGCACCCGCCGGCCGGTCGGCTGCACCTGGGCGGCGCCGGGGAACGGCGGGGAGTCGGCGAGTACCGGCTCGTGGAGGTGGCTGGTCACAGGTCTGCGGTCTCTTCTCCGATGCGGGCGGCGCTCGGCGTCCGCACGCGACGACCGCCTCGGGTCGTCGTCGGGCATGGTCGCGCGCGGCGGCACGCATGGGTGGGCTTCGGTCATCGACTGTAACCGCAGAACCGTGGTGCCGACGGGGGGTCCGGACGATCCGGTGCCACCCTCTCCCCATGGACCACAACCGACCCGCCACCCCCGGGGACCTGCTCGCGGCCACGCTGCGGCGGGATGCCGCAGCGCCGCTGGTCACCTTCTACGACGACGGGACCGGCGACCGGGTGGAGCTCTCGGCCACCACGCTGGCCAACTGGGTCGCCAAGACCGCCAACCTGCTCCAGGACGAGTTCGACGTCACGGCGGGCAGCACGGTCGCAGTGGCGCTCCCGGTGCACTGGCAGACCGCCGCGGTGCTGCTGGCGGTGTGGAGCTGCGGCGCGACCGTCCTCGACACCGCGGCGGAGGACGACGGCCGGCTCGACGGCGTCGACGTCGTCCTCGCCGCCCAGGACCGGCTGGCGCCGCTGGAGGAGCAGGACCTCCCCGAGCTGCTGGGCCTCTCCCTGCACCCGCTGGGGATGGGCATGGCCGGCTACGCCGGCCCGGCGCGGGACTTCGCCCTGGAGGTCCGGGCGCACGGCGACGTCTTCACCGCCTGGCAGCCGCCCGACCCGGGCGCGCCCGGCCTCCTGGTGGGCGGGCTGGAGCTGACCCTCGGCGGGCTGGCCGGCACCGCGGCGGAGCTGGCCGACCGGCTGGGGATCGCCGAAGGCGACCGGGTGCTGGTCGACGACGTCGTCGCCGCCGAGGCCGGCCCGGTGGCGTGGCTCCTGGCCCCGCTGGCCGCCGGCGCCTCGATCGTGCTGGTCCGCTCCGCCGACCCGGGCCGGCTGCCGGGCCGGGCGTCCGCCGAGCGGGTCACGGCTACGCTCGGACGCACGATCGACGGCGTCCGCGAGCTGGGCCGTCCCTCCTGAGACGTGGCCGCCCGGCCGGCCACGACCCATCGCGCGCCGGCGAGGAGCTCCCGTGACCTTCTCGGTTCTCGCCCGCGACCCGGCCACGGGGCACCTCGGCATCGCGGTCTCCTCCTGCATCCTGGCCGTGGGCCGTGCCGTGCCAACCGCGCGGCCGGGCGTGGGCGTGGTCGCCGTCCAGGCGCGCAGCCGGCGCGGGCTGGGGCCCTCCCTGCTCCAGGGACTCGAGGAGGGGGCGACCCCGGCCGAGCTGGTCCGGGCCGCCGCGCACGCCGCCGAGGACGTGGACCGGCAGATCGCCGTCCTGGACACCGGCGGCGCCGTGGCCGCCGACACCGGGCGCGGCTCGTTCCCGGTGAGCGGGCACCTCGTCGGCGACGGGATGAGCGTCCAGGGCAACATGCTGGCCTCCACCGACGTGCTGCCGGCCATGGTGCGGGCCTGGGACGCCACGACCGGGGACCTCGCCGACCGGTTGCTCGCCGCGCTCGCCGCCGGGCAGGACGCCGGCGGCGACCTGCGCGGCCGGCAGTCCGCCGCGCTCCTGGTGGTCGGCGGGACGCCGGCCACCGAGGAGGACGACGGGGTCCGGGTGGACCTGCGGGTGGACGACTCCGCCGACCCGGTCGCCCAGCTCCGGATGCTGCGCAACCTGCAGCGCGCCTACGACGAGCGGGACTACGAGCACCTCGCCCTGTTCGCGCCGGAGGGTGCCCGCGACCTCTACGCCGCCCCCGCCGCCCCGGCACGCGGCGACCGGGCGGCCGCCCGGGCCGCGCTGGAGGCGATGCGGTCCCGGCCGGGCTGGTCGGCGTGGCTGGCGGCGATGGCCGGCGACGCCCGGCTGGCGGCGGTGTCCCGGCTGCTCGACGGCGCCGGCCCGGACGTCAGGTGCTGAGCACGCTGGCGCCCACGCACAGGCCCCAGACCAGGCCGAGGACGAGCAGCACCTTGTCGCGCAGCACGATGTCCTCGGGTGCCCCGGCGTCGCCCCGGTCGACGTCGACCGCGTAGCGCAGCAGGGCGAGCACGAAGGGGGCGATCGAGATGGTGGTCCAGGCGATGCCGTCGTCGGCCCGCATCTCGAAGGCCCAGAAGCTGTAGGTCGTGCACGCCACGCCGGCCGAGAGACTCCAGACGAAGCGCAGGTAGCTCGCCGAGTACTCGCGCAGCGCCCGCCGGGTCTCCCCCTGCTCCCCCAGGGCCACCAGCTCCGCGTAGCGCTTCCCCGCCACCATGAACAGCGCGCCGAAGGCGGACACGAGGATGAACCACTGCGAGACCGCGATCCCCGCGGCCGCGCCGCCGGCCACGCCGCGCAGCACGAAGCCCGACGCCACGGCGGCCAGGTCGACGACCGGCTGGTCCTTGAGCCAGAAGCTGTAGGCCACCGAGATGGCGACGTAGCAGGCCAGCACCCCGGCCAGCTGCCAGCGGGTGAGAAGGGCCGCGCCGGTCAGGGCGACGACGAGCAGCACCACCCCGGCGACCACCGCCACCGGGACCGGCACCGCCCCGGAGGCCACCGGGCGGAACCGCTTGCGCGGGTGCCGGCGGTCCTGCTCGACGTCACGGACGTCGTTGAGCAGGTAGATGCCGCTGGCGGCCAGGCAGAACACCACGAACGCGAGCGCGGTGGCGCGCAGCACCGACGGCTGGAACAGCGTGCCGGCGGCCAGGGGGACGGCGAGGACCAGCACGTTCTTCGTCCACTGCCGCGGTCGCATGGTGCGCAGGACGCCGAGGGCCACGGCGCCGGCGCCGCCCCGCCGCGCACCGGCGGCCGGCGCGGCGGTCCCCGGCTCCGCAGGCTCCACGGCGGGCGGGACGGTGCCCGGCTCCGCGGGCTCCGCGGCGGTCACCGTGGGCAGGTCGGCCACGACGTTGTCGGCGAACACCGCCCGCACCGTGGCGTTGCGCCGTTCGTCCTCGACGTCCATCCCACCTCCTCCGGGCTCATGCCGCACGCAGGGGTGGCCCCCGGCTCCTCCGGCCGGCCGGCCGAACTGATGTGTAGTCCACGGTAACCGGCCCCGGGAGACAACCCCTGCGATCAGGGAGCCGGGGCACCCGTCCAGCCGGGCACGACCACACGGGTGGGTGACAGGTCGTAGCCGCGCTCGGGGTGGGGCACGCCGAACCGGTAGACCTGCACGTCGCGGATCTCCGGGTGGCCGCGGATGACGGTGTCGAGCTCGGTGACCGACGAGGTGCGCTGCACGGGCGCGAACAGCCCGCCGCGGGCGACCGCCCAGGTGTTGTCGGCCAGACCGTCGCCGTCGGCCCCGAAGCGCCAGAGCACCCCGTACTCCGCGGGCTCGGTGATCCCGTACCGGACCACCGGCTGGCGCTGGCACGGGAAGGCGAAGGCGAACTGCCAGGCGACGGCGACCGCGGCGTCCTCGGGGAGGTACGCCGACAGCGGCACCCGTGGCAGCACCGAGGGCCCGGTGAACGCCAGCCACCCGCCGGTCCCGCCGCTGCGGTCCTCGGCCACCAGGCGGAGGAGCGCGGCGTCGCCCGCCGGCCCGGCGTCGAGCACGAAGGTGCGCCAGCGCGGCGCGTCCTGGCGGTCGGTGAGCTCCTGGGTGGCCACGACCTCGCCGTCCGCGCGGGCGTACTCCACGCGCAGCTCGTTGCCCACGGTCAGCCGCCCGGCGGCGAGCACGGCCAGCGCCTCGTCGTCGCCCGTGGCCGGGACGGCGAACCACGGCGTCACCTGCTCGCCGGTCGCGTCCTCTCCCCCGCCGTCCGGCAGGCTGCCCCACGCGTACCGGGCCACCCCGGTCCCCGGCGCGGCCGGCGGCGGGCCGGGCGCGAACCAGCCGCCGCCCGGGACGAAGTCCCCGGGCCCGGGCGCCTCCGGTGCCGCCGCGTCCGGCTCCAGCGGCCGGGCAGCGGACACGTCGAGGACGTCGATCCCGCCGGCGGCGCCGCAACCCTCGGCCGACGGGTCGGTCAGCGAGTCCGCCCAGGGCGACCAGGGCAGGCCGTCGAGCGTCCGCAGGGTGGCCACGGCGAAGCTGCCGAGCAGGTGCCCGACCGAGACGGCCAGGAACACCAGGACGAGCACCGGCACCGCGACCGGCCACCCCCACCCGGTGCGCCGTCTCCGCCCCACCAGCCGGACGGCCAGCAGCACGACGACGGCGACCGCCGTCCAGGTGGCCAGGCTGCCCAGGACGACCGGCCCGACGAACGGCGGTTCCCCGGGGTGCGGCATCCCGGGCAGCCACGTGTAGGGCCAGCTGTTGGGCCCGTGCAGGGCCAGTGCGGCCACCACGACCGCGGAGCCCACCGCGAGCACCGGCGTCACCGGGGAGGCCGCCGTCTCCCGGAGCAGGCGGCGGACCAGCACCGGGGCCGACACGAGGAAGAGGGCGAGGAAGAGCGGTCCCAGGCCGGACAGGGCGCCGAAGTGGTGGGTCCACTTGCTCGGGGTGAGCCAGAGCAGCAGCAGCGCCGCGGCCAGCGACTGCCCGGCCAGCAGCAGCGTCGCCGGGATCCGCAGCCCGGAGGCCCGGGCGGCGACCGACAGGACGAGGAACCACAGCAGCGCCGCGATCCCGGCCAGCACCGCCGCGCGGCGGGCGTAGGACCCCATCGGGATCTCGTTGAGCAGGAAGCCGTAGCGCTGCCACTCGTCGTACCAGGAGTTCTGCTCCTGGATGGACAGGAAGATCTCCTGACCGCGCCGGAAGTCGTACAGCGACCCGTCGGCGAAGGCGGCCACCGCCGCGAACGCCCCGGGTGCCAGCAGCAGCGCCACCCGCGCCGCCACCCCCGAGCCGGCGGCGTCCTCCCGCACCAGCCGCGCCAGCCGCGGCAGGGCGGCCACCAGCGGGGCCAGCGCGACGAAGCCCGTCGGGTGGCCGGCCACCGCCAGGCCCGCGGCCCCGACGGCGAGCGCGACCGGCAGCAGCCGCCGGCGCCGCAGGCCGGCGAGGATCCCGGCCAGGACAGCGAGGGCGAGCACGCCGACGACCGCCTCGGGCCGGACCCCCATGCCGTAGGGCAGCCACCAGGCCAGGAAGACCGTGGCGAGGACGACGACGGTCACCGCGCCGCCCCACCGCGCGCCGGCGACCGCGGCGGGCAGCGCGCCCGGGCGGGTCGTGAGCCGGCGCAGCAGCACCCAGGTGGCCAGGCCGCAGACCAGCGCGGGCACCCGCAGCAGCGCCGGGCTGTCGCCGAGTTCCTGCCACCAGCCGAGGAACCGGTAGAACCAGGTGAACGGCGTGAAGGACTGGTTGAGCAGCTGGTAGTAGTTGCCGACGAACCCCTCCTGCTCGGCGTTGCGGGCCATCGCGGCGTAGTAGCCGTCGTCGTCCGACAGCGGCGCGAGGAAGAGCCAGAGCACCGCCGTCGCGACGACGACGACGTCGACCGCCGCGGACAGCACGCGGGCCGCCGGCGCCGGCTTCCCGCCGCCGGACCGGGAGGTGTCCGGGCGCACGGGCGCGCGCCGGCGGTCGGCCCGCCACAGCGCGACCAGCGAACCGGCGGCGGCGAGCAGCGCGAGCGCAACCAGCACCTGCTTGAGCCGCGTCGGCGTGGTGTTGAACTGGTTGTCGACGGTCAGCTCGACGCGCAGGTCGCCGTCCGAGGGCAGCGCGGTCAGGCTCGTGGCGAGGACGTCGACGTCGGGCAGCGCGTCCGCCCCGCCCGCCGCGGCGGCGACCTCACGGCCGTCGCGCTCGAGGACCAGGCCGCCGGCGTCCCCGGTGACCCGGTACGCGCAGTCGCCGGCGGCGACCGGCTCGTCGAGGAGCTCCTGGCCGCGGTCGAGGACGGCCAGCCGGCCGTCGCGGGCGGTGACGAGCAGGCCGTCGGTGCGGGCCGCCGGGTGCCCGGGCTCCAGCGTGGAGACGAGGACCCCGTCGGGGGTCGCCGCGGCCGCCCGCACCGCCGCGCAGCTGAAGGAGACGTCGACGGCCAGCGGCTGCTGGTTGGTCAGCTCGAGCATCGTGGACGCCGGCCGCGCCGGGTCCTGCGGCCAGCTGACCGTGGGCACGCTCATCTCGACCGGCGCGAGCGGCAGCGCCACCGAGCAGGCGATGGCGACCAGCGCCAGCAGCAGCGGGAGGACCCGCCGCACCCGGCCGCCACGGGACGCCGACGGGCGGTCGGTGACGTCGGGACCGGCGGGCACCCGGTCGACGACGTCCAACCCAGTCCCCCTCCACCGCCGACCGTCCTGGCCGGGCGTCAGTCAACACGGTCGGGGCGGAACCCGTCACGCGGCCGTCGCCCGATACGGTCCCTGCGTGCGACTGCGGACCGCTCCCGGCGAGCCCTCGCCGGGAGCCGCGCACTGAGCGCCACCGAGCGCCGGAGGCTGGCGCCCGCGCTGAGCTGGGTCGCGCTCAGCGTCGTCGTCTCCGGTGTGCTCACCTACGGCTACCTCGCGCTCGTCGCGCGCAGCCTGCCCGCCGACGAGTACGGGTGGTTCGGCGCCTACTGGTCGCTGGCGCTGGTCGTCGGCTTCGGCGTCTTCCTCCCGCTCGAGCTCGAGGTGACCCGGCTGGTGCACCGTGCGGGCGGGGGCGGACTCCCGGCCGGGGCGGGCACGGCCTGCGCCGTGCTCACCGGGGCCAGCCTGGCAGCGGTCCTGCTCGCCGGCCCGCTGCTGCTGCCGGCGCTGGGCGGGCACCGCGGTCTCCTGCTGGCCCTCGGTGCGGTCTGCGTCGTCTCCGCCGGGCAGTTCCTGCTGCGCGGGCTGCTGCTGGGCAACGGGCGGTACGGCACCCACGGCACCGTCCTGCTCACCGACGCGGCCGCGCGGGTGGCCGGCGCGGCCGCCGTCGCGGCACTGGTGGGACCGGCCGACGCGACGGCGTTCGGCTGGACCCTGGTCGCCGCGCTCGTCCTGGCACACCTGCCGCTGCTCGGCTGGCTGGCCCTCCGGCCCCGACCCGCGCCGCCTCCCGGGGCCCGCGCCGAGCGCCTCGGGCTGCCCGCCGTCGGCCACCTCGCGATCGGCACCCTCTGCGCCCAGGCGCTGCTCAACGCCGCGCCGGTGCTGGTCACCGGCACCGC
This sequence comes from Geodermatophilus sp. CPCC 205761, assembly GCF_051383655.1. NCBI lineage: Bacteria > Bacillati > Actinomycetota > Actinomycetes > Geodermatophilales > Geodermatophilaceae > Geodermatophilus > Geodermatophilus sp. CPCC 205761. The sequence continues at coordinate 39,001 of NZ_JALPKQ010000019.1, read as the reverse complement.
CGGGCCCGGGGAGGCGGCCGCGGCCGCCGCGTTCGTGGCCGCCTTCACCCTGGTGCGGCTGCCGCTGTTCGTCGCCGTGCCGCTGCAGAGCGCGCTCCTGCCGACGCTCACCGACGTCGCCGCCCGCCCCGAGCCGGGCCCACGGCGGCGGATGCTGGGCGGGTTGCTCGCCGGGACGGCCGCGCTGGCCGCGGTCGCCGGAGTGGTCGGCGCGCTGGCCGGACCGCCCGCGGTCGCCCTCGTGTTCGGCGAGCGCTACGCGGTGGCGGCCGACGTCGTCGCCGTCCTCGCGGTCGGCAGCGTGCTGCACCTGGGCCTGCTGGTCTGCAGCCAGGCCGTGGTGGCCGCCGGGCGGCACCGCGACAGCGCCCTCGCCTGGGCCAGCGGGCTGGTGGTGGCCGCCGGGGTCGCCGCGCTCGTCCCCGGCGCCTCGGCGCGCGGGGCGTGGGCGTTCGCCGTCGGGACGGCGGCGGCGCTGGCCTGGTGCACCGTCGCCCTGTTCCACCACCGGCCGCAGCCGGCGCCGGCGGCCGCCCGAACCGGAGGAGGGACCCCGTGACCCGGCTCGACGTCCTGGTGTCGCTCGACTACTACGCGCCCTACGTCAGCGGCCTGACCAACGTGGCCCGAGACGTGGCGGTCGGGCTCGCCGCCCGCGGCCACCGGGTGCGCGTGGTGACCAGCCGGCACGACCCGTCGCTGCCCGAGCACGAGGTGCTCGACGGCGTGGAGGTCGAGCGGGCCCCGGTCCTGGCCCGGGTGGGCAAGGGGGTGATCTCCCCGGCCCTGGTCCGGCGGACGCGGGCCGCGGCCGCATCGGCCTCGGTGGTCAACCTGCACCTGCCCATGCCGGAGGCCGGCCTGCTCACCGGCGTCCGCACCCCGCTGGTGACCACCTACCACTGCGACGTGAGCCTGCCGCCGGGGCTGGTCAACCGGGTGCAGACCGCCGGCGTCGACGCCGCCAGCCGGCGCGCCCTGCGGCGGTCGCACCGGGTGGTGGTGTCCAGCGACGACTACGCCCGGCACAGCCGGCTGTGGCCGGCGATGTCCGACCGCACCGCCGTCATCCCCCCGCCGTGCCGGCCGCGCACGGGCGGGGTCCCCCGGTTCCGGGACGGCGACGGCCCGCACATCGGGTTCCTCGGCCGGATCGTCGAGGAGAAGGGCCTGCAGTACCTGGTCCGCGCCGTGCGCGCGCTGCCCGACCCCACCCTCCGGCTGCTCGTCGGCGGCGACTTCGCCGGGGTGGTCGGCGGCTCGGTGGTGGACGAGGTGCGCCGGCTGGCCGGCGAGGACCCGCGGATCCGGCTGCTCGGCTTCCTCCCCGAGGAGCAGATCCCCGACCTCTACGCCTCGCTGGACGTCTTCGCGCTGCCGTCGGTGAACGCGTTCGAGGCGTTCGGCATCGTGCAGGTGGAGGCGATGATGAGCGGGGTGCCGGTGCTGGCCAGCGACCTGCCGGGGGTCCGGACGCCGGTGCAGGAGACCGGTTTCGGGGTCGTCGTCCCCCCGCGGGACGTCGCGGCGCTGACCGCCGCGCTGGCGCAGCTGGCCGCGGCGCCCCCGGACCGGGCCCGCGGTTCGGCCCGCGCCCGGGAGCGGTACGCGTTCTCGACGGTCCTCGACGCCTACGAGTCCGTGTTCGGCGAGGCCGCCGGGCTGCCCTGAGCCGGCGTGCTCCTCGCGGGCCCGCCGGCGGCGATGCGGACGACGACGTTGCCCCGCTTGCGACCCGTGTCGACGTAGCGGTGCGCCTCGGCGATGTCGGCCAGGTCGTAGGTGCGGTCGCGGACCGCCCGGTAGGAGCCGGCCTCGGCGAGGTCGACCAGGAACGCCAGGTCCTCGGCGGTGGGCTTCCCGACGGTGGCGATGACGCGCTTCCCCGTCGTACGGCTGCGCCACGGTGCCCGCAGGATCCCCGGCAGATCGGCGATGACGAGCAGCAGCGCGCCGCCCGGGTCGAGCAGGTGCCCGACCCGCTCGAACGGCGCGTTGCCGACGCAGTCGACGATCACGTCGTAGCGGGCCGGCCCGGCGGCGAAGTCGTCGGTCGTGTGGTCGATCACCCGGTCGGCGCCCAGCGAGGTCACCAGGTCGCGGTTGCCGCCGCTGCAGACGCCGGTGACGTGTGCCCCGGCGTGCGTCGCGAGCTGCACCGCCGCCGTCCCGACCGCGCCCGACGCCCCGTTGACCAGCACCCTCGCACCCGGCGCGAGGTCGACCTGGTCCAGGAAGCCGCGGGCGGTGAGACCGCCGAAGACCAGCGCCACGGCGTCCTCGAACGTCATGGTCCGGGGCTTGAGGGCGATGGCGCCGTCCTGCCGCACCCGGGCGAACTCGGCGTGGCCGCCGAACTCCGCGCCGGGCATCGCGACGACCTCGTCGCCGGGCCGGAACCGGGTGACGCCGGCGCCGACCGCCTCGACGACGCCGGCGAGGTCCATGCCCAGCACGCGGCGCTTTGGCCGGAAGGCCCCGATGCCGGCCGCCGCGAGCAGCCCCAGCCCGCGCGGCACCTCGCGGCTGCGGGCCCGGTGGTCCGCAGCGCTGACGGTGCTCGCGCACACCCGGACGAGCACGTCGTCCGGGCGCACCGGCGGGCGCGGCAGCTGCTCGACCCGGACGTTCTCCGGGCCACCGAACCGGGAGTAGACCGCGGCCCTCATCGCACGGCCTGCTCGGACGGGAGGGCGGCGACGGCGGCGGGCCGGAAGCCCTTGACGGTGAGGTAGACGCCCAGCGAGAACTCCCAGATCGCGATCGGGAGCGCGGCGACGGCGATCGGGCCCAGCCGGTCGGCGACGCCGAAGAAGATCGCGATGTCGGCGGCGAGCAGCAGCGGGGCGCCGATCAGCCCCAGGGTGGGCAGGATGCGTGGCACGAGGCCGGACCGGTACAGGACGTAGCCCAGGCACAGCGCGTTGAAGACCGGCATGAGGCTCTGGCTGAGCAGGAACGTCCAGTCGTAGGTCGCGGTCAGGGTGGAGCCGACGGTGGCCAGGGACGCGGGATCCGCGTCGGCGCCGCCGGCGACGTCGTTGCGCAGGGTGACGAGCGTGAGCACGCTGACGACGCCGACGATGATGAGCGCGCCCTCCACCACGCGGGCGGTGACGAACCCGATGGCGGCCGTCTGGCTGACCCGCCTCGCCACCGGGAAGAAGACGACGGCCGTACCGATGCCGGCGAGGGCGACGACCACCTCGGAGAAGGCGCCCCACAGCACGCCGGTGTCGCTGCCGGCGCCCAGCACGAAGCCGGCGCCGTCCCGCACCGGCTGGAACACCATCAGGGTGGGCATCGACACGAACGTGAGCAGGTACAGGATGCCGGCGGCTCGGGAGGTCCGGCGCAGCGAGTCGGGCGACGGGCGGGTCGCTCCGGGGGTGTGGGCGGTGGTGGTCATGTCGCGGTCCTTCCGGGTCGTGCGGGAGTGGAGGTGGACGGCTGGTCCGGGCCGAGTCGGGTGACGGCGAGCAGCGGCAGGCCCAGGTCGCGGACCCTGCGCAGCAGGCCGTGCAGTGCCGCCTGGTCGACCACCGGACCGGTGAGGACGGTGCTGCCGTCACCGGCGCGGCTGAGGCTCATCCCGTCGAACCAGACGGCCCAGCGGGCCTCGAGGTGGCCCCCGAGACGGATCTCGTAGCGGCTCGGGTCGGAGGGGCCGCCGGTGGTCTGCGTCGTCATCGAGTCCCCCTGTCCGGTGTCGTCCTCGCACCGGCGTCCCGGCGTTCGTCGGTGCGGGACGAAACGTAGGGAGGAGGGTGGTGAGAGCGGATCACCACGTCTGGTGATCCGGGAGGGTGATCCGCGACCGGGAGGCCGACGTGCTACTGGTCGGCGCGCGCGGGCCGGCGGTGCGGCCGGGCCAGCAGGTCCAGTTCCTCGCCCCGGCGGACCGCCGCGCGGCGGTTGTTCACGCCCAGCTTGGCGTAGATGTTCTTGGTGTGGGTCCGGACGGTGTTCACGGACACGAACAGCCGGCGGGCGATGTCGGGGCCATCGAGGTCGGTGCCGAGCAGCCGGAGCACCTCGAGCTCACGAGCGCTCAGCGGCTCGACCAGGCCCACCGGCGCCGGCGCGCCCTCCCCTCCCGTCCCCAGTGCCGCCAGCAGCCGCCGGGCGGAGCCCGCGGCGGCGCCGCCCTCCACGGCGACCGCCCGCAGCAGGGGCGCCAGGGCTGCGCCCTCGTCCAGCAGCAGCCGGACGTGACCCTCCGGTTCGGCCAGGGTCAGCGCGCGGCGCAGCGCGGCGAGCGCGGCCGGCAGGTGCCCCCGGGCCTGCTCCGCGAGCGCCTGCACCACCAGCACGTCGATGACGGTGCCGGTTCGCCCGCCCTGCTCGCTCGCGGAGAGGAGGCGCTCCAGCAGCTGCAGGGCCCCGGAGATCGAACCCTCCCCGGCCGCGTACCCGGCCACCAGCACCCGGGCCAGGGTGGTGTGCTCGAACTCCCGCAGGTAGTGCAGGTCGTCATCGGTCGACACCCCGCGCTCCTCCGCCCAGGCCAGCGCGTCGGCCCACCTGCCCTGCCGTGCGTGCACGCGCGCCCGGAGCGCGGCGATCGGCCGCACGTCGGGGAAGTAGTCACCGACGTACCGGCGCTGCGCCTCGTCGAGGAGCGCGAGCGCGCCGTCGGGGTCGCCCTCGGCCTCGCGCAGGCGGGCCGAGACGACCCGCCAGCGGTAGGGGTTCTGCGGCAGGCCGGCCTGCTCGCCCAGGTCCCTGCTCGTGGCCAGGTGCCGGCCGGCGGCCTCGAGGTCCCCGCGCTCCAGGAGCACCCCCGCGATGCCCACGTGCATGTCCGCGGCTCCGCGGAGGACCGGGCCGGTGCCGGGGGTCACCAGCCGCAGCGCCCGCTCGTAGGTGCTCATCGCGTCGCGGAGCCGGCCCTGGGTGATCCGGATGTCGGCCAGCGCGATGGCGCAGCCGGTCCCGTCGGACCGGTGCCCGGCCAGCTCGAGGTCCGCCGCGGCCGCGGCGTACGACCGGTGCCCGGCGTCCAGGTCCCCGCCGGCCCAGTGGGCCAGGCCCAGCAGGCCGGCCGCCCCGCCGCGGCCCAGATGGTCGTCGGCACCGGCGAGGTCGATCGCCCGCCGGGCGTGCGTGACGGTGCCGGCCAGGTCGCCGGCCAGCAGGGCCAGCCCGGCGCGGTACATGGCGATCGCCGTGGGCAGCCGGCCGAAGGCGTCGGCGTCCACCACCACCATGTCCGCGGCCGGCGCCCCGGTCGGGTCGAGCCGGCGCTCGGCGTCGCGCAGGCGTGCCTCGACGCCCTCGACCTCGCCCCGCACCATCAGTGCCCCGGCGTACGCGACGCTGAGCACGGGGCGGGCCCGGATCACCTCGTCCGGGAGGGCCTCCAGCCAGCGGCGCATCGTGGCCTCCTGCCGGCCCTGCTGCAGCGCGGGCAGCCCCAGCTCGACCAGGTCCGCCGCTCGGGCGACGTCCCGGCCGGCCAGCGCGTGGTGGACCGCCTCGGCCAGGTCGCCGGTGCGCTCGTACCAGTCGCAGGCCCGCCGGTGCAGGTCCGGCACGGCGTCGGGCTGCTCGGCGTGCAGGTGCACCTGCAGGACGTCGGCGAACAGGTGGTGGTAGCGGTACCACCGGCGCCGGTCGTCGAGCGGGACGAGGAACAGGTTGTCCCGGTCGAGAGCCTCCAGCATCGCCTGGCCGCCGTCCCGGCCGGTGACCGCGTCGCACAGTGGGCCGGTCAGCCGGCCCAGCACGGAGGTCTGCAGCAGGAAGCCGCGCACCTGCTCGGGCTGGCGCTCCAGGACCTCCTCGACCAGGTAGTCGACGACGTAGCGGTCGTCACCGGCGAAGCCCGCGATGAACGCCGGAACGTCGTCGCGGCCCTGCATCGACAGCGCCGCCAGCTGCAGCGCGGCGATCCACCCCTCGGTGCGGTCCTCCAGCGCAGCGACGTCGTCCGCGGTCAGCGCCAGTCCCATCGCGGCGCCGAGGTAGGCCGCGGCCTCCTCCGCCGTGAAGCGCAGGTCGGCGGCGCGGACCTCGAGGAGCTCACCGCGCCCGCGCCACCGCGCCAGCGGCAGCGCAGGGTCGGCGCGGCCGGCGATCACCAGGTGGACCTGCGGCGGGAGGTGCTCCACGAGGAACGCCATCCCGTCGTGCACCTCGCGCGCCTCGATGACGTGGTAGTCGTCGAGCACCAGCACGACGTCCCGGGCGAGGGCGGACAGGTCGTTCACCAGCGTCGCGAGGACCGCCTCCAGGGACGGCTGCGGCGACTGCAGGAGCGCCAGCGCCGCGGCGCCGACGTCGTCCGCCGCGGCCCGCAGCGCGGCGATCAGGTAGCTCCAGAAGAGGGCCGGGTCGTTGTCGCGCTGGTCCAGCGAGAGCCAGGCGACCGACCGCTCCCCCGGGGGGAGGGCGGCCAGCCACTCCGTGAGCACCGTCGTCTTCCCGAACCCCGCCGGCGCCGACACCAGGGTGAGCGACGCCTCCTCCGCACGGTCGAGCCGCTCGACCAGCCGCGGACGCGCCACCGCGCGGCGCCGCCGCCGCGGGACGTGCAGCTTGGTCTCGATCAGCGGGCCGGCCATGACCACCTCCCCTGACGACCCGGTCTCACGTGCCGTCGGCAGGCACCCGTCGCCGGCGGCACCGGTGGCCTCCGGGCGCATGGTGCCATGCGTGACCCGGGCGGTGGCCCGTCGTCAGGGGGACGCGTGCACGACGGCCGGTTCCCGCGCCTCGGACCGCGGAGCCGACGACCCGGTCTCGGCGCGAGGAGGGGTCCGGCCCCTCCGTGCCCGCAGCACCCGCGACAGCGCCGTCCGGTGACCGAACGCGGCCGTGAGCCGGTCGAGGAAGATCGCGAGCAGGACGACGGCGAGGCCACCCTCGACGCCCGAGGCGACGTCGAGCTGCGTCACCGCCCGCACGACCACCGCTCCGAGGCCGAGCGCGCGGGGGTCTGCGCGCTGATCACGGCCGTGGAACTACCCGCTGCTGGCGATCTCCTGGAAGCTGGCGCGCGCTCGCCGCCGGCTGCACCGCCGTGGTCAAGCTGAGCGAGCTCACCCCGTTGACCACCGCCCACCTGGTGGCGCTGCTCGCCGAGGCCGGGCTGCCCTCGGGCGTCGTCGGCCTGATGCTCGGGGACGGGGCGGCCGGGGCCGCGCTGGTCGCGCACCCCGACGTCGACCTGGTCAGCTTCACCGACGGCACCGCCACCGGCCGCGGGGTCCTGCGCGCGGCCGCGGACACCGTCACGCGGGTGCACTGCGAGCTGGGCGGCAAGAACCCAAACGTCGTCTTCCCCGACGTGGACGTGGACGTGGTGGTCGACAACGCCCTGCACGGCGCGTTCCTGCACGCCGGCCAGGTCTGTTCGGCGGGCTCCCGGCTGGTCGTGCACGCCGACGTGCACGACGCGGTGGTCGCGGGGCTGGTCGCCGGCGCAGCGGCCATCCGGCTCGGCGACGGGCGGGACGACCGCACGCAGTCGGGCCCGCTGATCTCGGCGGCGCAGCGCGCGCGGACCGAGCGGATGGTCGCCGGGGCGCTGGCCGAGGGCGCCGTCCTGGCCGCCGGCGGGCGCCGTCCCGACGAGCCGGCGCTGCGGAACGGCTTCTTCTACCGGCCCACGGTGCTCACCGGGTGCCGGCGGGACATGGCCGTCGTTCGCGAGGAGGTTCGCCGAGCGGGTCGCCGCCGCGCTGCGCTGCGGCACGGTGTGGATCAACGACTACCACCCGTACGTCCCCGGAGCGGAGTGGGGCGGCCGCGGGCAGTCCGGGTGGGCAGGGAGCTGGGGCCCACGGGGCTGGCGGAGTACCGCGAGCTCAAGCACGTGTGGCGTCGTCGCACGCCCGGCCCCAGTGGCTGGCTCACCTGACGGGCCCCGGTCTCCGGCGCTCGGGGAGCCGGGCCGCCGGTCGGCGCCCTACCTCAGCAGGCTCCGGGCGATCACCATCCGCTGGATCTGGTTGGTGCCCTCGTAGATCTGGGGTGGTCCAGGACCTCAGCCCCCCACTCCCCCGCTGACCTGCCCGTTCTCACCAGGCCGTCACGCCGTGTCACACAACACCACGAGACCCCCGGACGACACGTCCTGGGGACGCATGCACATCGCCCACTACCTCGACGTCAGCGAGCGGCACGTCCGCGACATCCGGCGCGAGGACGAGACGTTCCCGCCGCCGCGGATGGTCGGCAGCAAGCCGCGCTGGAGCCCCGACGTCATCCGGCGCTGGGTCGCGGACGGCGGGGCGTCCCGGCCGCCAGCCGGCCCCACTGGCCCGACCGGCCCGACCGGCCCGAAGCGGAAGGGCCGGGGCCTGTCCAGGAAGCGGAAGCTGACCAGGCGCCGGCCCGCGAGCGGTGCGGGTGGCAGTGGAGGGGCTGCCACTGGCTCCGGCACGGGTGGGCGTCCTGGTCGCTCGCACCGGAGTCGGACGGCGGCTACGGGATCAACCCCACCCGCGTCCAGGCGTGGCTCGGACACGCGAAGCTGAGCACGACCACGGACACGTACGTCCACAAGCCCCGGGGGGACGACTCGCACATCCGCGAGGGCGACCCGCCGCCTCCCCGGTTCGCGGACGGGCGAGTAGCCCACACCGCAGGAGGGGGTCGGCTGCGTGAGCAGCCGGCCCCTCGGCTTGCCGCATCCCGTTCAGGTCGGCACCGAACCCACCACCGGCGGCGGCGACGGCACCGAGGTGCCCGATCGGCTGGGTGTGCAGGAGGAGCAGCGCGGTGGCCACCACAGTGAGCCCCAGCTCGACCAGGACCCACCAGTGGCGGAGCAGGCCCCACGGGGTGCCCACCGACTGGACGATGCCGGTGAGCAGCGAGACGAGGCACAGCGGCACGATGCCTCCGCAGCGTCCGTCGCGGAGCTTCGTGGCCGCTGTCGCACCGTCAGCGGGACACCGGCTCCGGCGCCGGGACCGTGGCCGTCTCGGCCGCGGGCGTCTCGGCCGCGGCGGGTAGCCGCAGCCGCTTGAGCAGCAGCGCGTTGACCGCGACGAGGAACGACGACCCGGACATCGACAGCGCGGCGATCTCGGGCCGCAGCACCAGGCCGAACGCCGGCTCGAACACCCCGGCCGCGATCGGCAGCGCGATGGCGTTGTAGCCGATCGCCCAGCCGAGGTTCTGCCGCATCTTGCGCAGCGTGCCGCGGCCGATGGTCAGCGCGGCGGGCACGTCCAGCGGGTCGGATCGCATGAGCACGACGTCGGCGGTCTCGATGGCGACGTCGGTGCCCGCGCCGATTGCGATGCCAAGGTCGGCGGACGCGAGTGCGGGTGCGTCGTTCACGCCGTCGCCCACCATCGCGACCCGCTTGCCGGCCCGCTGTAGCTCGGTGATCTTCGCGGCCTTGTCGCCGGGCAGGACGTCGGCGATCACGGTGTCGATGCCCAGCTGGCCGGCGATGCGTCGGGCGGTGGCCTCGTTGTCGCCGCTGAGCATGACCACCTCCACGCCGGCCTCGTGCAGTGCGGCCACCGCCGCAGCCGAGGTCGCCCGCGGGGCGTCGGCCAGCGCGATCACCCCGGTGGCCCGGCCGTCGACGGCGACGAGGACCGCGGTGCGGCCGCTGCCGGCCAGCTCCTCGCGGCGCACGCTGAGCGTGCCGAGGTCGACGCCCTCGTCGGCCATCAGCTTGGCGTTGCCGACCAGCACCGGGCGGCCGCCGACCTCTGCGGAGGCGCCGTGGCCGGGGACGTTGCGGAACCCGGTGGCGACCAGCGCCGGTGCACCGAGGTCGTCGGCGTGCCGGGCCACGGCGGCGGCCAGGGGGTGCTCGGACTCGCGTTCCACGGCGGCGACCAGCGCCAGGACGTCGTCTGGCTCCATGCCGTCGACGACGACGTCGGTGACCTCCGGCTCGCCCTTCGTCAGGGTGCCGGTCTTGTCCATCACCACCGTGTCGATCCGCGCGGCGGTCTCCAGTGCGGTGGCGTTCTTGAACAGCACGCCGCGTCGGGCGCCCAGGCCGGTTCCGACCATGATCGCCGTCGGCGTGGCCAGGCCGAGCGCGTCGGGGCAGGTGATGACCACGACGGTGATCGCGAACAGCATGGCCGTGGCGAAGGAGGCGCCGGCCAGTAGCCACACCCCCAGGGTCAGGCCGCCGCCGAGGAGGGCGACGAGCACCAGCCAGAACGCGGCACGGTCGGCCAGCCGCTGGCCGGGCGCCTTCGAGTTCTGCGCCTCCTGCACCATCTGCACGATCTGAGCCAGCGCGGTGTCGGCGCCGACCTTCGTCGCGCGCACCCGCAGCGTGCCGGTGGTGTTCACCGAGGCGCCGATGACCTGATCGCCGGGCGCCTTGTGCACCGGCAGGCTCTCGCCGGTGACCATCGACTCGTCGACCTCGGACTCCCCGTCCTCCACCGTCCCGTCGACGGGGATCTTGGCGCCGGGGCGGACCAGGATCAGGTTGCCGACGACGACCTCGGCGGTGGGCACCTCGATCGGCTGCCCGTCGCGCAGCACCACCGCGCGCGGCGGCGCGAGCTCGAGCAGCGTGCGGATGGCGTCGTTGGCGCCGCCGCGGGCGCGCATCTCGAACCAGTGGCCGAGCAGGACGAAGGCGGTGAGGACGGTGGCGGCCTCGTAGAAGACCTCGCCGCCCCCGGTGAGGGTGATGACCAGGCTGTACAGCCAGCCGGCGCCCACCGCGACGGCGACGAGCACCATCATGTCCAGCGTCCTGGCACGCAGCGCCCGCCAGGCGCCGTCGAAGAAGATCCAGGCCGAGTAGAAGACCACCGGCAGCGAGAGGATCAGCGAGAAGACGTCGTCGCGCAGGCCGAAGGGTGCGGCAGCAGTGAAGCCGAGGACCTCCCGGCCGATCGGCGACCACAGCAGGATCGGGATCGACAGCAGCGCCGCGACCAGGAACCGGTTGCGCATGTCGCGGGTCATGTCGTCCATCGACATGCCGGCGTGGTGCCCGCCGTGACCCATCGCCTCTTGCGGGGTCATGCCGGCGTGACCGCCGTGGCTCGCCTCGTGACCGCCGTGCTCGCGGGTCGCTCCCCCGGCGTCCACGTCCGGCTGGTGGCCGTCGTTGTGCGCGGCGAAGCCGCGCGGTTGCGGCTCGACCGCTGGGTCGCATACGTGTTGCGGTACCGACTGCCCGGCGCAGTGGTAGCCGCAGTCGCGGATCCACCCGGCGAGGTCGGCCACCGAGGTCCGCGTGGGGTCGTAGGTGACCGTCGCAGTCGCGGCCACGGGGTTGGCCTCGACGCCCAGCACGCCGGGGCGGCGGCCGAGCATGCGTTCCACGGTCGCCTTCTCCGACGCCCAGTGCACACCGGCGACCTCCAGCACGGCGGTCGTCTGCTGCGTTGCCATGACCCTCTCCTCCTCCGGCCTGGGTGGTCGATTCGGCCTTTCGGTGTGTGGGACAGCTGTGTCGATGCAGGCGGTCAGTGCGCGACGGCGGTCGCCGGAGGTGAACTGACGGCATTGGCGCCGCCGGGCCCTTCGGTGGCAGGCGCCGGGCCGTTGGCGCTGCGGAAGCGCCGGAGTCGCAGGCTGTTGGAGACGACGAACACCGAGGAGAACGCCATCGCCGCCCCGGCGAGCATGGGGTTGAGCAGCCCGGCGGCGGCCAGCGGCAGCGCGGCGACGTTGTAGGCGAAGGCCCAGAAGAGGTTGCCCTTGATGGTGGCCAGCGTCTTGCGGGACAGCCGGATGGCGTCGGCGGCGGCCCGCAGGTCGCCACGGACCAGGGTGAGGTCGGACGCCTCGATCGCGACGTCGGTGCCGGTGCCCATCGCCAGGCCCAGGTCGGCCTGGACGAGGGCGGCGGCGTCGTTGACGCCGTCGCCGACCATCGCCACGACCTTGCCCTGGTCCTGCAGGCGGCGGACGACGTCGACCTTGTCGGCGGGCAGCACCTCGGCGATGACCTCGTCGATGCCGACGGCGGTGGCGACCGAGCGGGCGACGGTGGCGTTGTCGCCGGTCAGCAGCACCGGGTCAGGCCCAGGTCCCGAAGCTCGCGGACGGCCTCGGCGGAGGTGCCCTTGACCGCGTCGGCGACCACCAGGACGCCGCGCGCGGCGCCGTCCCAGCCGACGGCAACGGCGGTCCGGCCCTCACCCTCGGCAGCGGACTTCGCCTGCTCGAGCTCCGGCGTCAGGCGGAGCGACCACTCCTCGAGGAGCTGGGTGCGGCCGACGAGCACCGCGTGCCCGTCGACGACGCCCTGCACGCCGAGGCCCTCGACGTTGGTGAAGCCCTCGACGGGCGGCAGGGCGCCGACCCGCTCGGTGGCGCCGGTCGCGACAGCGCGGGCGATCGGGTGCTCGGAGGCGTGCTCCAGCGCGCCGGCCAGTCGCAGCAGCTGCTCGGGGTCCTCGCCGGGGGCGACGACGACGTCGAGCAGAGTCATCCGGCCGGTGGTGACGGTGCCGGTCTTGTCCAGGACGACGGTGTCCACGCGGCGGGTGCTCTCCAGCACCTCCGGGCCCTTGATCAGGATGCCGAGCTGAGCGCCGCGGCCGGTGCCGACCATCAGCGCGGTCGGCGTGGCCAGGCCCAGCGCGCAGGGGCAGGCGATGATCAGGACGGCGACCGCGGCGGTGAAGGCGGCGGCCAGTCCTCCGCCGGTGCCCAGCCAGAAGCCGAGGGTGCCGACGGCCAGCGCGATGACGATCGGGACGAAGATGCCCGAGACGCGGTCGGCGAGGCGCTGCACCTCGGCCTTGCCGTTCTGGGCGTCCTCGACCAGCCGGGCCATCTGTGCGAGCTGGGTGTCGGCGCCGACGCGGGTGGCGCGGACGACGAGCCGGCCGCCGGCGTTGACGGTGGCCCCGACGACGGCGTCGCCCGGTCCGCCCTCGACCGGCACGGATTCGCCGGTGAGCATCGAGGCGTCCACGGCCGAGGAGCCCTCGGTGATGACGCCGTCGGTGGCGATCTTCTCGCCGGGGCGGACCACGAACAGGTCGCCGACGGCCAGCTGGTCGACGGGGATCCGCTGCTCGCGCCCGCCGCGCAGCACCGATACCTCCTTCGCGCCCAGCTCGAGCAGCGCGCGCAGCGCCGCGCCGGCGCGGCGCTTGGAGCGGGCCTCGAAGTAGCGCCCGGCCAGGATGAACGTGGTCACCCCGGCGGCGGCCTCGAGGTAGATGTTCCCCGACCCGTCGGTGCGGGCGATGGTCAGCTCGAACGGGTGCGTCATGCCCGGCTCACCGGCGGTCCCCCAGAACAGCGCGTACAGCGACCAGGCCAGCGCGGCGAGGGTGCCCATCGAGACGAGCGTGTCCATCGTGGACGTGCCGTGGCGCAGGTTGGTCCACGCCGCCCGGTGGAACGGCCACGCACCCCAGACCACCACGGGAGCGGCCAGGGTGAGCGACAGCCACTGCCAGGAGGTGAACTGCAGCGCCGGGACCATCGCCATCGCGATGACCGGGACGGTCAGGACCGCGGAGACGATCAGCCGCTGCCGCAGGCTGCGAACGTGGTCGTCGGCCTCCGACGTCGCAGGCCGCCCGTCCTCGGGACGGAGCCGCGGCGGCTCCGGCAGGGCGGCGGTGTAGCCGGTCTTCTCCACCGTCGAAATGAGGTCGGCGGGCGTGACGTCGCCGGTGAAGCTGACCTTCGCCTGCTCGGTGGCGTAGTTGACCGTGGCCGAGACGCCATCGAGCCGGTTGAGCTTCTTCTCGATGCGCGCCGCGCACGAGGCGCAGGTCATCCCGCCGATCGCCAGCTCGACGTGGTTCTCCCCGGCCGTTGCCGGCGGGCGCGTGCGCTCAGTGGCGGAACTCATGGTCTTCTTCCTCTTGAACCGCTCGGGCGGGATCGGCGGAGTGCGTCGGTTCAGCCGTGGCCGTGGCCGTCGTCGACGTGGCCGCCGGTGCCGGTGGCGGGCGCGACGGTGTCGCCGGCGCGGACGGTGAACTCGGCGGTGCGCACCACGTCGCCGTGCTGGAAGTCCAGGAACAGCCGGTACTCCCCTGCCGAGGGGGCGGTGGCGTAGAAGGTGATGTCCGGGCCGGGCGCGGTGGTGCCGTCGCCAGGCTCGCCGGCCGGGTGCACGTGCAGGTAGGCGATGTCGCCGTCGCGCAGGGCGACGAGGTGCCCGTAGGCAGCCAGGTAGGGCTGCAGGTCGGTGACCGGCTGCCCATCGCGGCTGACCGACAGGGTCAGCTGGGACTCCTGACCGGGGGCCAGCTCGCCGTCGAGGGTGACGGTGTACCCGTCGACCTCGGCCGTGGGCGCGGGCTCGGGCAGCGGCTGCGGGGTGTAGTCGCCGGCGACGGCGACGTCGGTGCCCAGGACGAGCGGCTCGGCAGGGCCGGCGGGGTCGAAGTCGGCGAACAGCCGCCACTCACCGGCGGTCAGGTCCAGCGGGATCGACCAGGTGCCGTCGGGCGCCAGCTCGGGGTGGACGTGCTGGTAGCCGGTGAGGTCCCGGCGGACCGCGATCAGGTGCAGGTCTTCGTCGTGCGCGGTGTCGTAGGCGGTCACCGGCTGCCCGTCGGGGCCGAGGATCTGGAAGGACACCAGGGTGGCCGCGCCGGCCGGCAGCGAGCCGGCGGCGTCGAAGGTGTAGCCGTTCTCGGAGACCTGCAGGCCACCGGGCAGGTGGGTGCCGGCGGCGGATGCCTGTGCGCCGGTGTCCATCGGGGACTCCGCAGGCGTCTCGCCGTGGGGAGCGGTGTCGTGGCTGGCGGTGTCTGCGGCGGCCGCGTCGACGGGGCCGACCACCGAACCGAGGCCGGCGGCCGCGCCGAAGACGGCGACCAGCCCGAGCGTGTAGGCGCCGAGCTTGGCGAGGGTGTTCACAGGAGGTCCTCCGTGGTCAGGAGCGGACGAGGCGGGCGATCGCCTCGGAGGCCTCGCGGACCTTCGCGTCGGCCGCCGGGCCGCCCTTCTGCGCGGCGTCGACCACGCAGCCGGCCAGGTGCTCGTCGAGCAGGCCGAGGGAGAACGACTGCAGGGCGCGCGTCGCCGCCGACACCTGGGTCAGGATGTCGATGCAGTACTTGTCGTCCTCGACCATGCGCTGCAGGCCGCGGATCTGGCCCTCGATACGGCGCAGCCGCTTGAGGTGCTCGTCCTTGTCGTGGCTGTAGCCGGCCATGTCTGTCGGTCTCCTCGTGAGGTGGGACGGATCGGGAGGCGGGGCACCGGGCGGCCGGCGCCCCGCCGGGGATGCCGGTCAGCCGGTGACGACCTCGTAGCCCGCCTCGTCGACGGCGGCAGCCACCGCGTCGGGCACGGGTCCGGTGCTGCGGACGGTGACGCGGCCGCCGGCCACGTCGACGTCGACGTCGGTGACGCCGGGGATCTTGGCGACCTCCTCGGTGACCGCGCTGGCGCAGTGCCCACAGGTCATTCCTCGGACTGTGTACTCGGTGCTCGTCACGGCACCTCTCCTCTCGCGGTCACATACCCCCTAGTGGTATTTGGTACCAGTCGTACCCCCGGTGGGTACATTCCGCAAGCGGTGGACGGATCCGTCCAGCGAGCCGCGCCGTTCGTCCGGCCGGGCTGACGAAGTCCGCCGAGCCCGCGCGTGCATGCGCCGGTGCGCACCTCGGCTCGGGTGGCTCCCGTGCTGATCAGGCCCTCACGGGGCCGCCGACGATGGCGGCCAGGCGGGCAACTCCCGCTCACCTCCTGGAGTCCTCCTCGGTCGGACCGACCCGGCACCCTCGGGACCGTGGGCCCGTCGACGACGCCGCGGGACAGCCCGTGCCGCCGTCGCGGCTACGGCCGTTCATGTGCTGCGGCCGCGGCGCGACGGGTGGCGCGACGGACGGCTGCGAGGGTGAGCGCCACGGCGGCGAGGGTCAGCGGCCAGCCGAGCAGCAGCTTGCCGACGGCGAGCAGCCCGGGGAGGTCCTCCCGGTACAGGAACGCCTGCACGCCGGCGCGGACCGCGAACACTGCGGACCAGCCGAAGGTGGCCAGCACGAACAGCCGGCGCAGGCGCGGATCGTCGCGCCAGTCGTGACGCCGGTACAGCAGGCCGTAGAGGGTGCCGACCAGCGGATAGCCGATCAGTGCGGAGCCGGCGAAGACGGCCCCGTAGGCGGCGTCGACGAGGATGCCGGGCAGGAAGAACCCGCGCGCCTCACCCGAGGTGGCGGCGAACAGCACCGCGACGGTGAGGCCGGCCAGCCCGCCGAGAGCCTGGCGCAGCGGCTCCCTGCGCAACAGCCGCAGCGCAACGATGCCCAGGCCGGTGGCGGCCGCCGCGCCGATCGCCGCGGTCAGGGCCATCGGCCGCGTGGTCTGCGCGCCGGCGACGGCGTTGACAGCGACGAAGACCAGCGGGGGCAGGCCACCGTCGATGAGGCCGCGGGTGCCGCCGAGCGCAGGGGGAAGGCCGGTGGGTGGAGTTGCCGCGAGAGGAGCGCCGTTGGACGGCGTCGTCCCGGTGCGGGGCGCGGTGTCGGTGGGGCTCATCGCTGGCTTCTCTCCGGCCGGGCGGGCCTGGCGGTGGTGCAACGTCCCCAGGCTCGCCCGACCGGCTGTCGCCTCACTGTCCGTCTGCTTGCGCCGTCGGTGACCCGCGGGCCGGGAGGTTGCGGCCGGGTCAGGCGCCGGTCCGGGCCAGGCGCTTCGGCTTCGCGGCGATCACCGGCGCGAGCAGGCCGATCGCGGCGCGCATGGTGCGCGGCAGCGGTGGGATGTGAGCCCAGTCGATGCCGCCGAACGGCGGCTGCGGGTCGTAGTCCAGGGCCAGCTGGACGCGGCGGGCGGTGGCCTCGTCGGTGAGCCGGGCGACGAGGTGCAACGCCCAGTCGATGCCGGCCGACACCCCGGCGGACATGGTCACGTTGCCGTCCTCGATCCACCGCTGCCGGTGGTAGGTGGCGCCCAGCGGCTTGAGCACTCCGGCGAAGAACCAGTTGGTGGTTGCCTGGCGGCCCCGGAGCAGGCCGACGGCGCCGAGGACGAGCGAGCCGGTGCACACCGACCCGACGACGTCGGCCGAGGCGGCAGCGGTGCGCACGTAGGTCCGCACGCCGGGATCGCTCATCGCGCGGAGGGTGCCGTTCCGGCCGCCGGGCACGACGAGCACGTCGGGGTGCGGAACCTCGGCGAAGCTGCGGTCGGCGGCCAGCTGGAGCGGGAGGTCGGTCGCCATCGGGTCGGTGTGGGCGCCGACGACCACGGTGCGGTACCGCGGCGCGAACCGCTCGAGCTCGGTGAGCACCTGCAGCGGGCCGACCAGGTCCAGGGCGGTGAGCCCCGGGTAGAGCACGACGGCGATGGTCTTGGTATCGGTGTCGGCGGCGGTCATGTCGCTCACCTCGGCTCTGCGTGGTCTTCGGCGCGGGCGGCGCGAGGCCGCGGAGTGCGCAGCCGCACGGCCAGGTCGGGATCACCGCGGTCCCGGCCGAGCGGCCCGAGCGGCGGCTCGGGGTCGTACTCCATGAACAGCTGCGCCAGCTGCGCGGACGAGCGGCTCTTCAGCCGGGCGAGCAGGGCCAGCATCGCGTCGATGCCGGCTGCGCCGCCGGCGGCCGTGAGGAGCCGGCCGTCCTCCACCCAGGGTTCCCGCGCCCAGGTGGCGCCGGAGCGCTCGAGGTGCTCGGCGTAGGCCCAGTGGGCCGCCGCCCGCCGTCCGGTGAGCAGGCCGGCGGCCCCGAGGATGAGTGCCCCGTTGCCGGTGGCGCCGACCAGCTGCGCGGTCGCCGCCGCGGTGCGGACGTAGCCGACGAGCGCCTCGTCGGCCATCGCCGCGACCGTCGCCGGCCCGCCGCCGGGCACGATGACCGCGAACGGCGCGGGCACCTCGGTGAACGAGGCGGCCGGGACGACCCGTAGCGCGGTGTCGGTGGCCAGCCGGTCGGTGCGCTCGGCGACGACGACGGTGCGGTACCTCGTGCCGGTCAGGTTGCGCAGCACGGTCAGCGGGCCGATCAGGTCCAACGGCGTCAGGCCCGGGTACACGGCGAATGCCAGCATCTGCTTCTCCCGCCGCCGGGTCCGGGTGGTCATGACGTCGCCGCCGGCGTGACGGTGAAGGTGAACATCATCCCGCTGTGCATGTGCTCGGCGATGTGGCAGTGCGCCATCCAGCGCCCCGGGTGGGTGACGTCGAAGAGCAGGTCGACGGTCTGCCCGGTGGGGATGAGCACGGTGTCCTTCCACACCAGGTTGGGCTCCGGCGTCCCGTCGCGCGCGAGGACGAGGAAGCGCCCAGCTCCGTGGATGTGGAACGGGTGGTGCATCGGGTGGTCGGAGTCCGCCTCGTTGACCACCCGCAGCTTGACCCGGTCGCCGACGGTGAACCGCCAGTCGTCCGGCGGCGCGTCACGGCCGGCGGTGCGGTCCAGCAGCCTCCAGTGCATGTTGGCCGAGGTCATGGCGCGGTTCATCTCGACCATGTGGTCTTCCCACTCGATGCCGTCGCCGGCGTCGTCCGGCACGCCTGGCATGTCGTGGCCCTTCGGCATCTCGTGGCCCATGTCCCCGTCATGGCCCATGTCCATGCCGCCCATGTCCATCTCGCCCATGCCCCCCATGTCCATGTCGCCCATGCCCATGTCGCCCATGTCCATCTCGGCGACGACGGCGATGACCTTGTCCGGCGGTGCCGCCAGCCACCGGTCGAGCTGCCGACGTTCGGCGGTGAGCTCCGGGGCTGAGCGCAGCCGCCCGAACACCTCGGCCAGTGGCGGCGCGGCGGCCTCCTCGGTCACGCTGATCGAGGCGAGGCGGTAGATGCGGTCGGGCGTGCGGTGCTCGAGGGCGTACCGACCGGCGCGGTCCACGAGCACGTCGACCACGGCCCGCTCGGACGGGGCGAGGGTCACGTAGTCGACGAACTGCTCCTGCTCGACCCGGCCGTTGTCGCCACCGATCAGCTTCATCCGCGCGCCGGGCAGGGCGACCCGGAAGACGCGGCTGTTGGCGGTGTTGACCAGCCACAGCCGCAGCACCTCGCCGGTGCGCGCGGTCAGCGTCAGGTCGGTCTCGCCGGCGACGAGCAGCAGGTTGCCGTAGCGGCCCATCGCCGCGTAGTCGGTCTCCGTTCGGCTGAACGGGGCGATCACGCCGTCCTCGAGCAGCACGTCGTCGAGGGTGAGGACGACGTCGCGGTGCGCGGGCGGCCAGTAGTCGGGCTCGGCAGGATCGACCAGGACTGTGCCGTAGAGGCCCATCTCCTGCGTGTAGTCCTCGCGGACGTGCGGGTGGTACCAGAACAGCCCCGGGTCGACGAAGGGCAGGCGGTAGGAGAAGTCGCCGCCGGGCGGGATCGGCGTCTGAGTCTGCCCCGGCACGCCGTCGTACCGGTTCTCCAGGCGCAGGCCGTGCCAGTGCACGGTGGTCTCCAGGTCGGTGTCGTTGGTGACGTGCACGACGATCTGCGAGCCCTGACGCACGCGCAGCGTCGGGCCGGGGATCGAGCCGTTGTAGGCGAGCATCCGCACCGTCGTCCCTGCCAGCTGCTTGGCGACCGGGCCGAGCCGGAGCTGCAGCTCATCCCCGTCGGCGATGTCCAGGCTCTGCTGACGGGTGGCCTCGGGCAGGCCGGTGGTGTCGGTGGAGAAGAAGGTGTCCACGGGACGTCCTCCTGTTCTGGGGATGCCTGGAGGCGGGGAGCCGTCGGTGGCCGCGGCGATGGCGAAGCCGGCGGCGATGACGGCCGCGGTGACAGCGGTGGGATCGACCGGGCCGGTCACCTGAACGGTGCGGGTGGCCAGGTCGGCCTGGAGGGTCTGCACACCGGGGACGTCGCTGATCGAGGCGCTGATCGCTCGGACGTCCTGGCGTGCGGTCATCGCCGGCACGTGGACGGTGAACATGGCGTCTCCCTCGGCGGGTGGGATGGCTTCACCCTGGCGGCGTGCGCTGTCCATCTGCTGTCGGTCCGCTGACCGCGCCGCGTCCGCCGGCTCGTTGTCTCGGCTTCGGTACGAGGGCGAGAATCGGCGCCTCGGCCAGACGGACTCGTTCCGGGAGGGGCGGCGCATGGAGATCCGCGTCCTGGGCTCGGTCGAGGTGGTCGTCGACGGGCAAGCTCGATCGCTGCCCGGTGGTGGTGAGCGGGAGCTGCTGGCGCTGCTGGCGCTGTCGGCCGGGCGGGTGGTCCCCGTCCCGGTCCTGGTCGATGCGCTGTGGGGCGAGGCGCTGCCGGCCAACCCGGGCAATGCGCTTCAGGTGCGCGTATCCAAGCTGCGCCGCGCGCTGGCCGCCGCCGGGGCGCCGAGCGCGGTCGTCGTGACACGCCCAGCGGGCTACCTGCTCGACCTCGACCGGGACCGGGTCGACGCGCTGCGCTTCAGCGACCAGGCGACCGCCGCCCGCGCCGAGGCCGCCACCGATCCCGCCGCGGCCGCCCACCGGTACCGGACAGCCCTGGCGGCATGGCGCGGCCCGGCGCTGGCCGAGTTCCCCGACGCCGCCTGGGCCTGCGGCGAGGCGGCCCGTCTGACCGAGCTCCACCTGGCCGCCCGCGAGGAGCTGGTCGACCTGCAGCTCGCCGCGGGCCGGCACACCGACGTGCTCGGCGAGCTTGCGGAGCTCACCGCCGCGCACCCGCTGCGCGAGCGGCTGCACGCCCGGCTGATGCTCGCGCTCTACCGCGCCGGCCGGCAGGCCGACGCGCTCGCGGCCTACGGGCGGGCCCGCGCCGTCCTCGACGCCGAACTCGGCCTGGAGCCCGGCGCGGAGCTGCGCGAGCTGCAGGAGGCGATCCTGCAGCAGCGTCCCGACCTGCGGGCTCCCGCGCGGTCACCGGTCACCCCGCCCCCTGCGGTGCCCGCTCCCCCACCACCGCAGGCGCCGGCACCGCCCCGGGACCGGTTGCCGACGCGGCTGACGTCGTTCCTGGGCCGCGAGGGGGACCTGGAGCGGGTGGGTGAGCTGCTGCGGGCGGCGCGGCTGGTCACCGTCACCGGTCCCGGCGGGGTCGGCAAGACCAGCCTCGCGCTGGAGGCCGCCCGCGCTGCCGCGGAGCGCTTCGCCGACGGCGTCGCGTTCGTCCGGCTGGCCGGGGTCACCGACCCCGGGCAGGTGCCCGCGGCCGCCCTCGCGGCGCTGGACATCCGGGACGTGGCCACCGCGACCGCGGACGACCAGCTGCTCGGTCACCTCCGCGACCGCGCTGTGCTGCTGGTGCTGGACAACTGCGAGCACCTCGCCGACGCCTGCGCGGTGCTGGCCGAGCGGCTGCTGGAGTCCTGTCCCGACGTCCGGCTGCTGGCCACCAGCCGCGAGCCGCTGGCGGCCCGCGGTGAGGTCCAGTGCGCCGTCGACCCACTGCCGGTGCCCGGCGGTGAGTTGGAGCTCGGGGATGTGGCGGCCAGCGCCGCAGTGCAGCTCTTCCTCGACCGGGCGCGCGCCGCGCTGCCGGACCTCGCCCTCTCCGAGGACAACGCGGCGGCTGTCACCGAGGTCTGCCGGCACCTCGACGGCATCCCGCTGGCGCTGGAGCTGGCCGCCGCCCGGGTGGCCGCCCTCCCCGTCGAGGAACTGGCCCGGCGCATGGGCGACCGCTTCACCCTGCTCACCACCGGCGCGCGCACCGCGGAGGCACGCCAGCGCACCCTGCGGGCCACCGTCGACTGGAGCCACCAGCTGCTCAGCGACCCCGAGCGGGTGCTGTTGCGGCGGCTGTCGGTCTTCCGCGGCGGCTGGACCCTCGAGGCGGTGCAGGCCGTCGCCGGCGGCGAGCCGCTGGGACCGGCGGTGGCGGTGGACCTGCTCGGCCGGCTGGTCGACCGGTCTTTGGTGGTGGTCGACCGCGCCACCTCCCTCCGGGACGCCGGGCCCCGCTACCACCTACTGGAGACCGTCCGCGAGTACGCCGCCGAGCGGCTGGCCGAGTCCGGCGAGGCCGACGCGGTATGCCGGGCGCACGTCGGCCACCTCACCGACCTGGCCGAGCGGGCCGAGGCCGAGCTGCGTGGTGACGGGCAGGCCCGCTGGCTGCCGCGGCTGGCCGCCGAGCGCGACGACGTCGACGCCGCGCTGGCCTGGTGCACCGCGCACGCGGACACCGAGCCGGACGCCGGGTTGCAGCTGGTCGGCTCCCTCGGCTGGTACTGGTACTTCGCGACCCACCCCGACGGCGGCCGGCGCGTCGCCGCCATGCTCGAAGCCGCACCCGGCGGCTCCCCGGCGGCGCGAGCTCGGGCGCTGCAGGCGCTGGCCGTCGCGGCCCGACCCGGGGCGTGCATCGTGCACCCGAATGCGGACTGTGCCGCCGCGGCGACGCAGAGCCGGGCGCTGTTCGCCGAGCTCGGGGACGGGTTCCGCGCCGCGCTGTCGGACACCCTGCTCGCCGTCGAGGCAATCGGCGGTGACGAGCCGGCCGAGGCCTTCGCGCTGCTGGCGCAGGCGGAGCGCCGGTTCGCGGAGGCCGACGACGCCTGGTGCACCGCGCTGGCCGACTTCGTCCGACTGGAGCTGCACGCCGGCAGCGGCGATCTCACCGCGGCCACCGCCGTCGGGCACCGGGCACTGCTCGCCTTCCGCACGCTCGGGGACCAATGGGGGGTGTCGGCCATCCAGTTCCACCTCGGCATGGCCCTGCACCGCGCCGGCCGGCTCGAGGAGGCCCTGGAGATGTACGAGGGGGCACTCGCCAGCGTCCGCGACGTTGGTCCGGCGAACACCGTCCAGTACGCCCTGGCCGGCGCCGGGCACGTCACGCTGCTGCTCGGCGACGCCGACCGGGCCGAGCAGCTGTTCGCCGAGTCACACGCGGTCGCTCACCAGCTCGGCGCCGACGGCAACCCGCGGGCCGCGGTCGGCGAGGCACTGCTGGCCCGCGAGCGCGGCGACCCGGCCGCGGCCCGGGAGCGCCTCACCGTCGCGCAGCAGCTGCTGGCCGGGCTGACCGAGCCGGAGTGGACCGCCGCCGCCCTGGTCGGCCTCGGCCACGTCGCCGAGGCCGACGGTGACCTCGACAGCGCCGAGTTCTTCCACCGCAGGGCGTGGCAGACCGCGCCCGGGCACGCCGCCGCGCTGGAGGGGCTGGCCTGCGTGGCCGCCGCGCGCGGCGATGCCGAGGCCGCGGCCCGGTTGCTCGGCGCGGCCGTGTCGTGGCGGCAGCGCCGGCACCGGCCGGCGTCCCGGCTGGAGTGCGCCGACGCTGAACGCGCCGAGCACCTGGCCCGCACCGTGGTCGGCGACGCCGCGTTCGACCTTGCCTTCGCGGCGGGCACGGCACGGCCCGACGCCGTCCTCGACGACGCCGACCGCGTGCCCGCGCGGCGCTGACCGGAGCCCGGCGATGACCACGACCGGGACGCAGCCGGCGGAGACCATCCGGACGCCGGACCAGCGGATCCGGGTCTTCGTCAGCTCCACACTCGGCGAGCTCGCTGAGGAGCGCCGCGTCGTGCGGGCGGCGATCGAACGGCTGCACCTGGCGCCGGTGATGTTCGAGCTCGGCGCCCGCCCGCACCCGCCGCGCGAGCTGTACCGCGCCTACCTGCGGCAGTCCCACGTCTTCCTCGGCATCTACCACCAGCGCTACGGCTGGGTCGCGCCCGGCGAGGCGATCTCCGGGCTGGAGGACGAGTTCCGGCTCAGTGAGGGCATGCCCCGGCTGCTCTACCTCAAGCGCCCGGCCGCGGCGATCGAGCCGCGGCTGCAAGCCATGCTCGACGCGGTCAGCGCGCAGGGCAGCGCCTCCTACCGGCAGTTCACCGATTCCACCGAGCTCGCCGCGCTCGTCGAGGACGACCTCGCCGCGCTGCTCAGCGAGCGGTTCATGGCCCAGTCCCCGGGCGCCGCCACCTTCTCCAGCCGTGAGCTGGCCCGGCCGGTCCCCGCGCCGGTGCCCCTGACCGCGACAGTCGGCCGCGACGCCGACATCGCCGCCGTCGCCGAGCTGCTCGGCCAGGACGTGAGGCTCGTGACGGTCACCGGGCCGGGCGGGGTCGGCAAGACCCGCCTGGCGCTGGAGGTGGCCCGCGCGGTGGCCGGACGCTTCGCCGACGGGGTCGCGTTCGTGCCGCTCGAGGACGTCCCCGGCCCCGAGCTCGTGTTGCCGGCCCTCGCGGCCGCCCTGCGCCTGCCCGAGGCCGGCACCCGCCCGCTGCTGGACCGCCTCGTCGACGAGCTGACCGGCCGACAGCTGCTGGTGGTCGCCGACAACATGGAGCACCTGCGCGCCGCGGGCCCGGACCTGACAGGCCTGCTCGGCCGCTGCCCGAGGCTCGCGCTGCTGGTGACCAGCCGGCAGACGCTGCGGCTGCGCGGCGACCACGAGTACCCCCTGCCGCCGCTGCCCGTGCCGAACGACGACCAGGTGACCGGCGACGGGGCGGTCGACGACGTGCCGGCAGTGAGCTTGTTCGTGCAGCGGGCGGCCGACGTCCGGCCCGGGTTCGCGCTCACCGAGGACAACCGCGCTGCGGTCACGGCGATCGTGCGGCTGCTCGACGGCCTGCCGCTGGCCATCGAGCTGGCCGCGGCCCGCTCGCGGCTGTTCCCGCCGACCGCGCTGGCCGGCCGGCTTGCCCAGCGGCTCGACGTGCTCGCCGGCGGCGCCGCGGGCGACCTGCCCGCCCGGCAGCGCACCCTGCGAGCGACCCTGGACTGGAGCTGCCAGCTGCTCACCCCGGCCGAGCAGGCGCTGTTCGCGCGGCTGAGCGTGTTCGCCGGCGGCGCGACCCTGGGGGCGGTCGACGCCGTCTGCGGCGACGACACCGTCTCGGACGTGCTCGACGGCGTCTCCTCGCTGCTGGAGAAGAACCTGCTGTTCGCCGACGCCGCCGACGAACCGCGGGTGGGCATGCTGCACGTCGTCCGCGCCTACGCCACCGACCTGCTCAACGAACGCAACGAGGCCGAGCGCCTCAGTGACCGCCACGCGCTCTTCTACGCCGACCTCATCGAGCCTGCCGACATCATCGCTCACAACGACGCGCCTGGGTCCTGGCCGCTGCTGACCCGGGAGGCCGACAACCTGCTCGCGGCCGCGCGCTGGGTCGCGACCCGCGGCGACATCGGCGTGCTGGCCGCCCTGGCCCGCCGGCTGTGGCCGTGGCTGATCTACACCGGCCGGGTCGGCGAACTGCGCGACGTGGTGCCGGCCGCCGTCGACGCTGCCGCGGACTCCAGAGAGGAAGATCCCGGCGCGCGGGAGCAGGCGTTCCTGCACCACCTGGCCCTGTGCTACGCGCAGACGCAGACCGGTGACCACGCCGCCGCGCTCGCCTCCGCGGAGCGGGCCCTGACCCTGGCCGCCGACACCGTGGACCGGGAGACCGCCCTGCTCGCGGCCGCCGTGCGGCTGCTGCGCGGGGCGCTGCGCCTGTCCCTCGGGGAGACCGCCGGCGTCGCCGACGATCTGGACAGCGCGCTGGACACCGCTCGCCGGGAGGACAACGCCTGGCTGCTGGGCCACGCCACCCTGCACCGCGGCGTGTGGCGGGCGCTCACCGGCAACACCGCCGGGGCGCGCGCGGACCTCGAGGAGGCCGCCGGGGTGGCCACGGAGATGGGGCACGACGTCCTGCTCGCCCAGGCCGTCGGGCACCTGGCCACCCTCGACCTGCTCGCCGGCGACCTGGAGGAGTCCCTGTCCCGGTTGCGCTCGCAGATCGAGCATCTGCGTCGGGCGCGGAACCTGGAGGGGCTGGCCACCGCCCTGGACACCACGGCGGCGCTGGCGTCGCAGCAGCAGCGCTGGGAGACCGCGGCCCGGGCGGCGGCCGCCGCGGATGCGCTTCGTGAGCGGGTCGGGCTGCCCGCCCGCCCGGTGACCCGGGACCTGCACGACGCCGCGGTGGACGCCACCTTGCAGCGCCTCGGCGACCGGGCGCCGGCGATCCGGGCTGCGGCGAGCGAAGCCGACCCCTGGGTGCTCGTCGATGACGTGCTGGCCCAACTCGCCGGAGCCCCGTACGCCAGTCGCGGCCACTGACGTCCTGCTCTGTAGCGCCCGACCGACGTCACCGCGTGGCGGCGTTCAGACAAGTGCGGATCACCTTCCCCACGACGCCTGGGTCGGCCATCTGTGCCAGCTTCGAGGACCCGGCCGGGTCGGCGTAGAGGTAGGTCGCGCTGACGTTGACTGCGCCGTTGCTGAGGGCGATGTCCTCGGTCACCGGCACCACGGGCCCGCGTCGAGACGGTGGTGCAGACCTGCATCGTGCATCTGGTCCGGGCCTCGGTGCGCTGGGTCAACGACAACGACCGCAAGAAGGTCGCCGCGCTGCTGCGCACCATCTGCAGCGCGCCGACCGAGGCCGCCGCCCGCGCCCGAGGGCTCGGGACGAGCAGCATCGCAACCCACTGCCCCTCGCGGGTAGCCGTTCTCGCGGGTCGAGTCGCAGCACCCAGGTGCTCCGACCTGCGAAAACGCGGCTCGGCCTCCTACCGTAGGAGACTCCGTGCGATCACCATCCGCTGGATCTGGTTGGTGCCCTCGTAGATCTGGGTGATCTTGGCGTCGCGCATCATCCGCTCGACCGGGAAGTCGGAGGTGTAGCCGGCGCCGCCGAAGAGCTGGACGGCGTCGGTGGTGACCTTCATGGCGACGTCGGAGGCGAAGGCCTTGGCCGCGGCGCACAGCCGGCCCAGGTCCGGACCGCCGTTCTCGCCGCGGGCGGCGGCGACGTAGACCAGGTGGCGGGCGGCCTCGATCTGCATGGCCATGTCGGCGAGCATGAACTGCACGCCCTGGAAGTCGCTGACCGCCCGGCCGAACTGCCGGCGCTCGCGGGTGTACTCCACGGCCGCGTCCAGCGCGCCCTGGGCGATGCCGACGGCCTGCGCGCCGATGGTCGGGCGGGTGAAGTCCAGCGTCGTCAGCGCGGTCTTGAAGCCGGTGCCGGGCTCCCCGATGATCCGGTCGGCCGGGATGGTGCAGTCGGTGAGGTACAGCTCGCAGGTCGGCGAGCCCTTGATGCCCATCTTGCGTTCCTTGGGGCCGACGGCGAAGCCCGGGTCCTCGGCGTGCACCACGAACGCGGAGATCCCGTTGGCGCCCTGCTCCGGGTCGGTGACGGCCATGACCGTGTACCAGGTCGAGACACCGGAGTTGGTGATCCAGGCCTTGGTGCCGTTGAGCACCCAGCTGTCGCCGTCGCGGCGGGCGCGGGTGCGCATCGCGGCGGCGTCGGAGCCGGCCTCCCGCTCGGAGAGCCCGTAGCTGATCATCGCCTCGCCGGCGGCGATCGAGGGCAGCACCCGGTGCTTCAGGTCCTCCGACGCCGAGAGGATGATCGGCATCGAGCCCAGCTTGTTCACCGCCGGGATCAGCGAGGCCGACGCGTCGACGCGGGCGACCTCCTCGATCACGATGCACGTCGCGATCGGGTCCGCGCCCTCGCCGCCGTAGGCCTCGGGGATGTGGGTGGCGTGGAACCCGGCCGCGGTCAGCGCCTTGTGCGCCTCCACCGGGTACCGGGACTCGGCGTCCACCTCGGCGGCGAACGGGGCGATCTCCCGCTCGGCGATCTCCCGGACCGCGGCCCGGATCGCGTCGTGCTCCTCGGTCAGGGCGTACAGCCCAGCATTGTTACCCACGGGTAGAGAATAGGACGGCGCGCCCCGGATGACGATGCTCCCGGCTCCTCAGGAGGAGGCGAGTCGCTCCTGCAGGGCGGCGTCCCGCGCGACCACCGACTCGGCCAGCTCGGCCTGGAAGCGCTCGACCGCGGCCCGCAGCGCGGGGTCGGCCGCGGCGAGGATGCGGACGGCGAGCAGCCCGGCGTTGCGGCCGCCGCCGATGGACACCGTCGCCACCGGCACCCCGGCCGGCATCTGCACGATCGACAGCAGGCTGTCCAGCCCGTCGAGCCGGTCCAGCGGGCGGGGGACGCCGATCACCGGCAGCGGGGTCGCCGCCGCGACCATCCCCGGCAGGTGGGCCGCTCCCCCGGCGCCGGCGATGACCACCCGCAGGCCGCGGCCGGCAGCGGACTCGGCGTAGTCGAGCATCCGGCGCGGCGTGCGGTGCGCGGAGACGACGTTCACCTCGTGGGGGACGCCGAACCCGGCCAGCGCCTGGGCCGCGGGCTCCATCATCGGCCAGTCGGAGTCGCTGCCCATGACGATGCCGACCAGCGGGTTGTCCACGGGGCTCCTCAGTGCTCGGTCGCGAAGGCGAACGCCGGGTCGGTCTCGCCGTCGGCCAGGTAGCGGGCCGCCGCCACCGCCCGGGCGCGGACCCGGTCGAGGTCGTCGCCCAGCGCCGTCACGTGGCCGAGCTTGCGGCCCGGGCGCTGGCCCTTGCCGTACCAGTGCAGCTTCACGTCGGGCCAGTGCGCCATGAGGTGGTGCACCCGCTCGTCGAGCCCGGGGCCGCTCCAGCCCTCCTCGGCGGCCCGCCCGCCGAGGACGTTGGCCATCACCACGACCGGCGCGGTCATCGCCGTGGCACCCAGCGGATAGTCGAGGACGGCGCGCAGGTGCTGCTCGAACTGGCTGGTGCGCGCGCCCTCGATGGTCCAGTGGCCGGAGTTGTGCGGGCGCATGGCCAGCTCGTTGACCAGGACGGCGTCAGCGGTCTGGAACAGCTCGACGGCGAGCACCCCGACCACGCCGACCTGGGCGGCGATCCGGACGGCGAGCTCCTGCGCGGCGGTCGCGGTCTCCCCGTCCAGCCCGGGCGCCGGGGCGAGCACCTCGTGGCAGACGCCGTCCCGCTGCACGGTCTCGACGACCGGCCAGACGGCCACCTGCCCGAACGGCGAGCGCGCGACGACCGCGGCCAGCTCCCGGACCAGCGGCACCCGCTCCTCGGCCAGCAGCGTGCCGTGCCGGTCCACCAGGGCGGCGGCCTCGGCGGCGTCGTCCACCAGGAAGACGCCCTTGCCGTCGTACCCGCCGCGGGGGGTCTTGAGGACCACCGGCCAGCCGTGCGCGGC
Source organism: Geodermatophilus sp. CPCC 205761 (assembly GCF_051383655.1). Taxonomy (NCBI): domain Bacteria; kingdom Bacillati; phylum Actinomycetota; class Actinomycetes; order Geodermatophilales; family Geodermatophilaceae; genus Geodermatophilus; species Geodermatophilus sp. CPCC 205761. The sequence goes on along the minus strand of NZ_JALPKQ010000019.1, from coordinate 10,205 downwards.
GGCGAACCGCTCGACGTCGGCGGTGCTGGCCACCTCGGCCCAGGCCGGCTGCGGCTCGCCACTGGCGGCGAGCGCCCGCCGCAGCACCAGCTTGTCCTGCGCGTGGACGAGGGCCTCGGGGCCGGGCGCGACCCGGTGGCCGGCGGCCTCCAGCGCGTGCAGGTGCTCGATGGGGACGTGCTCGTGGTCGAAGGTGACGACGGTGGCGCCGTCGGCGACGGCGAGCAGCGCGTCGAGGTCGCGGTGGTCGCCGAGCCGGACGTCGGCGGCCACGAGCGCCGCGGACTCGTCCGGGCCGGTGGACAGCACCCGGAGCGACTGGCCGAGGGCGATCGCGGCCTGGTGGGTCATCCGGGCCAACTGCCCGCCACCGACCATGGCGACGACGGGGAGCCCGGTGCGCGGGTCGAGTGGGGTGTCCATCGGGACGCGAGGTTAGCCGGTGGCGCCCTCTCACCCGACGCCGCCGTCCAGCAGCACCTCCCGGATGACCGCCCCCGCCTCGTCAGCGGCGCGTTGTGTGGGGTGGACGCCGTCCAGACTGGCTCCGGGTCGGTAGGCGCCCTCCTGAGTGACCCCGGTCCACGGGTCGACGAACTGCCACCCCCGCTCGGCGGCCAGCGTCCGCAGCCGGTCGTTGAACCCGGTCGTCGCCTCGGGCAGGGCGTCGCTCGGCGGGACGGCGGAGAGCAGTACGGCCCGAGCGCCCACGATGGCGGCCACGGCGCGCAGGTCGCCCTGGACCTGCTCCCAGCGGCGGCCGAGGAGCACGTCGTTCGTGCCCCCCATCAGCACGAGGACGTCGGCGTCCATGGGCGTGGCAGCCGCCCGCATGTCGGCCGTGGTGGCTCCGCCGATCGCCCAGCCGCCGCGGAACTCCAGCAGCGGCCCGCGAGCCGCGCTGATCCACGACAGGTCGCCACCCGTCCCCGGACCGAGGATGGGCACCCCGCCGGCGGTGATCGAGTCCCCCACCGCCACGAAACTGCGGAGCTCGGCCCGGGATGACGGTGCGGGGGCGCCGGCTGCGGCCGTCGAGACCGACGCCCGGCTCGCGTCGGCCCGTCCGTCCGGGGCCTGGCAGCCGGCGGACAGCGGGACCGCCACCACGACCGCCACCAGAACGGCCCCGAACGGAGCGGTTCGGCGCGGGTGGTGCACCGTTCCAGTGTCCCCGCGCCGACGGACCCGGGCCACCGGCGCCCCTCATAGACTCGCCTCGTGCCCGCCGACGCGCCCCTCCGCGGCCGACTGCAGGGCCCGTGGCGGCTCCTCCTCCGGGAGCTGAGCGCCTTCGGCACCGTGGGGCTGCTGTGCTTCGGCATCGACGTCGGCCTGTTCCAGGTCCTCTACACCGGCGGCGTCGCCCCCGTCACCGCCAAGCTCGTGTCGACGCTGGTCGCCCTGACCGTCGCGTTCCTCGGGCACCGCTTCTGGTCGTTCAGCCATCGGGCCCGGACGGGACTGGGTCGGGAGTACCTGCGCTTCGGCCTGGTCAACGCCCTCACGCTGGGTCTGGGGCTCGCCGTCATCGCCGTCGTCCGGTACCCGCTCGGCCAGGAGAGCAGCCTGGTTCTGCAGGCGGCCAACGTGGGGTCGATCGCCGTCGGGACGGTGATCCGGTTCACGTCCTACCGCTGGTGGGTGTTCCCGGCCGTCGACACCTCCGCGGGTGCCCTGCCCACCGCCGGCGCCGCCCCGGCCGTGCCGCGGGACGCCGCCGCGCGGGACTGAGCCGGCCTCAGACCTCGAGGGAGCGGGGCAGCATCCGGCGCATGCCCTTGCGCATGGGCTCCTCGACGAAGCGGAACAGCGCCCAGCCGCCGAGCACCGACAGCAGGAGAGCCGCCGCGACGAGCCCGCGCCGGGCGAGGGAGCTGACGTCGTCGGCCACGTCGGTCTGCCCGATGACGAAGAGCATCAGGTCCAGGAAGAACCAGTGGACGAGGTAGAAGGCGAAGGAGATCTGCCCTCCCCACACCAGCGCCCGGCTCGACAGCAGCTTCGAGACACCGCCCGAGCTGAGGGCCAGCGAGCCGATCAGCAAGGCGAACAGCGGGATCACGACGACGGACTCGGTCGACCCCCAGAGCGAGTGCCCGTTGTGACCCCACTCCTGCCCGAAGCGCGGCCGCCACACGGGGTCGAACTTCTGGAGCAGGTAGATGACGGCCACGATCCCGGCCACCAGGACGGCCGGTCGGAGCAGCAGGGGGACCTGGCGACCACTGCGGGCCAGCCGCTGGACGACGAGGGCCACCAACGCACCGGCGAAGAACTCGCTGAGCACCCGCAGCGCCACGATGCCCGGGATCATCTGATCGCCGTTCCAGGCGAGGTCCGAGCCGTCCTCCAGCGACAGGCCCACGATCACCATCGGCACGAGCGCGGCACCGGCGAGGAGGACGAGGGCCCGGGTGCGCAGCGTCGACTGCGCCTTGGCGAGGAAGAGGACCAGCACGCCGAAGACCAGGTAAGCCATCCACTCGGCGCTGATCGACCAGTCGATGGGGTTCCAGTCGTGGTGCTCGCTCCCCCACGACTGGATGAGGAGCACGTGCATGAGCAGCCGGCGCACGTCCAGGGACGCCGCATAGGCACCGTCCCCCGTGACCCACGTCTGGGCGATCCGGTAGGCGCCGTACACGAACAGCATGGCCACGGTGACCGGCCACACCCGCGACAGCCGCAGCCACAGGAAACCCAGCACCTTGCGCGGCTGCCAGCCCGAGGCCATCCGGTCCAGGTGCGTGAAGGTGAGGATGAAGCCGCTGAGGATGAAGAACAGGTCGACGCCGAGGTGGCCGACGTTGAACAGCGGAGTCAGTGGCCAGCTCTGCGGGAAGCTCTCGAGCAGGTACGGGCGGAAGTGGAAGCACGCCACCCACAGCGCCGCGAACGCCCGGATACCGGTCAGCTGCGGGATCACCCGCGGCAGGCCACGGGACGGCGTCGCGGCCTCGGTTCCACTCCGCGCGACGTCCGCACGAGGCCCCGTGGAGGGCACCGGCGGGACGACGCTGCGGCCGGGAGCCCGGCTGTCGATGAGCACCATGAACGTCACTTCCGTCGAGTGTGAGTTGCCCTGCCGTCCCAGACGGCGGCCTGGGCCACGGATCCTCGGCGGCCCTTGCAGTGCGTGCGTCCAACGTTACAGGGAGATACGGCTCCGTTGCGTCCTCGGGCTGAGTTCACACCCGCTCGCGCACCACCGGTCACAGCACCCACGCAGACCTCGATCACCGGGCCTGCCGGACACCCGAGGACTCATGCGGCGGCGGAGTCCGCGGCGACCGGCGCCCGGCGGGCGGACAGCCGGCGGTCCAGCCAGCGCACCAGCGCGACGGCGAGGAGGAAGTTCCCCACGACGTACACCGGCAGGTAGTACATGAAGTAGTAGGCCGGAGCGGACCCGAACACGATGCCGGCGTGCACCAGGAGGGCGAGCGACAGCAGACCCCACGTCCAGCGCCGCCGGGCCAGGCCGACGACGGTCATGGCGACCAGTCCGACGAGCGTGGGGATCACCGTCCACACCCAGGGCCGCAGGGCCGTTCCGGTGCCGTCGGACTGCATGACCAGGAGGGCGCGCATCGTGGTGTGCCGCACCTCGTCGTCCCACGGCTGCGCGCCGATGTTCTCCCGCTCGAAGGTGGTGAGCATCTCGTTCCCCGGCGCGTCGGTGAACAGCAGCCCCGTCGGGACGTAGGGCCGCGCCGGGTCGACGTTGTTCGTCGCGACGAACGTCTTCCACCGGGCCTCGAGGAAGTCCTCCGGGTTGTGCAGCACGAGGCTGACCACACCGCGGTAGAAGTCGTCGAGGTGGTCGGCGTAGTCCGGGCGCAGCGCCCCGGGTGCCCAGTAGCCAGGGATGTCCGAGTAGTCGGAGTACTGCCGCAGGTGATCGACGTCCATGACGGTGTCGATCAGGGCGAGGTCTGCGTCGACGTCCCCACCGGTGAGGTCCCCGTCGGCCACCATCACCGACAGCGGGTTGTACAGCGCGGTGAGCTGGTACTCCGGCCGGGACGTGGCCTGGGTCAGGACGAACCCGCAGGCCACGACCGCCAGCCCGGCCAGGGTGGCCACCACGGCCCGACCGTTCCTCCGCCAGAGCTCGCGCAGCAGGCCCAGCCTCGCGGCGACGACGGGGAGGAGGACCAGGTAGAAGATGCCCTCGGTGCGCCAGAACGCCATGAGGGTGACCAGCACGCTGTAGCCGACGAACTCGCGGTACCGGTCGCCGCGCAGGTCCGGCGCCAGCGCCAGGAGCAGCACCTTCCCGAGAGCCAGCAGCGCCACGAGGCTGTACGCGGTCATCCGCAGCGGGTGGTACACCTCGAACAGGACCGGCAGGAAGAGGAACGGGACGACGACGAGCCAGGCCAGGCGCCGGTTGTCCAGCACCGTCCGGATGCCCGAGGCGAGATAGCCCACGACGGCAGCGGCCAGCAGCATCTGCACCAGAACGATCCCCACACCGGTCGGCACGAGGTACAGGCAGAGCGTGTGGAACACGACCGTGAGGTAGTGCTGCCAGTAGTACGGGGCGAAGGTCTGCGCGGCGTGGAGCACGTGGAACTCGTCGAACGTCCAGTGCCCTGGGTAGACGAGCGCCGCGACCACCACCAGGACGACGAGGTAGGCCCCGCCCATCACCAGCCCCGCGCGCGTCCGGTCGTCGCCCGCCCGCAGCCGGGCCAGGAGGTCGACGACCAGCGCGACGAGGGCGAACAGCGCAACCGCGAAGACGCCCTTCAACACCCATGCCGGAACGGCGGTCACGTCGTCGACCGCGCCGAGCTCGAAGGCGACGGACTCGGTGAACGGGAGGACGAGCAGGCACCACGCCACGGTGACGCCGGCGCTCACCAGCCACTTGTTCGCGATGACCTTCTGCATGTCTCCCACTCGAGGCGCGTTCCCCGCAGCCCACCGGCCGGCACGCGGTGCGTGCCGGCCGGTGTCCGGGGCGTCCGGTCGGACGGTCCCGTGCCTGTCAGTTCCTCGTCACGGTGCAGCTGCCGCTGCCGGTCGTCGGGCAGGTGATCGTCCCGTGCTGGAACGTCGTCCGGCTGCCCTCGGCCACGGTAGTTGCCTCGCCGGTCGGGAAGCCCAGCTCGCTCCGGGGTCCCCCGAGCCCGCGGTAGGCCTCGTCGGCCGCCGTGAGGACGGCGAAGGACCCAGCCGTGCTGATGTAGATGCTGCCCTTCTGGAACGCCTGGGACCAGCCGCCGGGCAGGGAGCGCTCGAGCCCCGTCGGGAACCCGAGCGGGCTCGTGGCCCCGCCCATCGAACGGTACTTCGCGTCCATCCCGTTGACGGTCGGGTAGGCGCCGGCGGCACTGATGAACAGCGTCCCGTTCTGGAACTGCTGGGCCCAGCCACCGGCCACGGCCATCTCGGGACCGGCGGGGAAACCGAGGAGCCCCGCGGGACCCCCGAGGTCCTGGTAGGCGGCGTGGATCCCGTTGATCGTGGGCCAGGCACCCGCCGCGCTGACGTAGAGGACGCCCTGCTGGAACTGCTGCGACCAGCCCCCGGCGACAGTCCGCTCCACGCCGACCGGGAACCCGAGGGCACTCCTCGGCCCACCCAGCTCCACGTACCGCGCGTTGATCGCGTTGTACGTCGGGAAGGTCCCCTCGGCGCTGAGGAACAGCGAACCGCGCTCGAACCCCTGTCCCCAGCCGCCCGGGTAGGAGCGCTCCCCGGATGCCGGGAAGCCCAGCGCACTGTTCGCGCCACCCAGCTGCTGGTACCTGGCGTCGATCGCGTTGACGGTGGCGAACGACCCCGCCGCGCTGACGTAGATGGAGCCGACGCCGAACTGCTGCGTCCACCCGCCGGCAACGCCCCGCTCGGCGCCCTTCGGGAAGCCGAGGACCGTCGGTCCCCCGATTCGCTGGTAGGTGGCGTTGATCGCGTTGAGCGTGACGAAGGAGCCGTCGGCGGTCACGTACACCGCCCCACGCTCGAAGTTCTGCCCCCACCCACCGGGGAAGGTCATCTCGGGGCTCGTCGGGTAGCCCAGCGCGCCGCCCGGCCCACCGAGCTGCTGGTACGCGCCGTTGATGCCGTTGACGGTCGCGAACGAACCGGCCGCACTGACGTAGATGACACCGCGCTCGAACCGCTGCGACCAGCCGCCTGCCAGGGTCAGCTCCGGGCCGACCGGGAAGCCGAGGACGCCGTCCCGGCCTCCGAGCTCCTGGTAGCGGGTGTTGATTCCGTTGACCGTCGCGAACGAACCGGCCGCACTGACGTAGACGACGCCGCGCTCGAACTGCTGCGACCAGCCGCCGTTGATCGCCCGCTCCGGGCCGACCGGGAACCCGAGGACGCCGTCGCGGGCGCCGTTCTCCCAGTACTCCGAGTTGATGCCGTTGACCGTCGCGAAGGTGCCGGCGCCGCTGGCCCAGATCGACCCGCGCTGGAAGTGCTGAACCCAGCCGCCGTTGATCGTCAGCTCGTTGACCACAGGAGCACCGAGGACAGCCGGCCCGTCGTTGGACCAGTACCAGTCGCGGATCGTCCCGGTCACGATGAACTGGGTGGACCCGAACCAGTCGCTGAAGTAGCTGAAGAAGTTCCGGTTGCCGTACGAGGAGCAGCTGTTGCCCAAGCCGTAGCCGGCCGCCAGCGCGGCAGCGTTCGGCTGGTAGGGCGTGTAGTTGTAGAGGTTCGCCGTCGCCTGGTTCTCGATGTACACCTGCGTGGAGCCGCAGGCGCTGTTCGGGTGCCAGAGGATGGTGTTGTTCATCCCCGCCTTGTAGCCGTAGTTGCGCGGCAGGGTGGAGTAGCGCCGGAACTGCCAGGCGGCCATGTAGACCTGGTTGAAGAACCCGTAGTACTGCGCGTCGCAGGCCGCCGTGTCGGGGCAGCCGTAGCCCATGGCGATCCGGTACTTGCTCGCCGTCGGGCTGGTCGCGGTGACCAGACCCTGCTCCTTCTGCAGGGTGACGAGCAGGACCTGCGGGTTGATGCCGCAGACCTGGGCGACCTTCCAGATGACATCGGCCGCGCGCTCGTTCTCCCCTCCCGGATACGTCGCGCAGTTGGTACCGGTCCGCGTGAAGGTCGACACGCGGTAGTTCTTCATGCAGAGGTCGCCGGCGGTGCAGTTGGCCCCCTTCTGCACCAGGAAGGCCTGGATCTGGTCCGGCGTCATCGTCGAGGGGTTGAAGTACACCGCGTCGGAGACGATGTTGCCCGCCCGGAAGGCGCTCAGGTCGGCCGCCTGAGCCGGGGTGCTGGAGGTCTGGACGACGAGGGTCGCGGCGGTCGCCAGGACACAGACCACCGCCGCCAGCAGCCGGACCGCCCTGGTGGTCCGCATCAGGGGACCTCGACCTCGACGTCGCGGGACAGCGTGTCGCCGTCGGCCGCGGTGTACGTCACCTCACCGCTCCAGGAGCCCGGCCTCATCTCGGGAAGCGTGAGCTCGCCGCAGCTGGTCGTCCGCGCGTCGGGCACGGCCTCGACCGTCGCCGTCCGCTCGGTCGTCCCGTCGGAGAGCGTCAGGCCGCACTCACCGCCGTCCTCGAGGAGACCGGCGACGTACGCGCCGACCAGCACCGCACCGGTGGCGACGTCGAACCCGCTGTAGGTGACGACGAGGTCGGCCTCGGTCGGGCGCTCGGTGTCGAGCGCCGGCGACTCAGCGGCTGGATCGGGCTCCTCGTCCTCCTCGCCGGCTGCCGTGGCGGTGGCCGGCGACGCGCCGGTCGTGGACCCGTCCGCCCCGGTTTCCGCGGGGATGGTCGGCAGGACGGCCGTGGTCTCGACGTCGACGTCCTGCCCGCTACGGGAGACGACGAACGCGGCGCCAGCGACGGCCACCAGGACAACCAGGCCGATCAGGACGCGGCGGGACCGCTGCTTCATCTGTGTGACCTCGACTCGTGGACGTACTGAGCGCTGACGCGCCCGGGTGCGCCCCGCTGGGCCCGCGGCAGCCGTGCCGCACCAGAAGGGTGACGCTCAGTGAGTGCAGGCTAGCCAAGCGCACTTGCGGAACCGGCCCGACACGCGGTGTGACGGTTCCGTCACTTTGTTGCGGGTCAGCCGGCCAGGCGTGACCCCTGCCGCCCGGCGACGACCTCCAGCCGGGTGGGGATGCGGGTGCGCAGCTCCTCGAGGTGGCTGATCACCCCGACCGTCCGCCCGCCCCGGCGCAGCTCGTCGAGCACGTTCATCACCGCGTCCAGGGCCTGCGCGTCGAGGGTGCCGAACCCCTCGTCGACGAACAGCGTGTCCATCTGCACGCCACCGGCCTCGGACGTGACCACGTCGGCCAACCCGAGGGCGAGGGCGAGCGAGGCCATGAAGCTCTCGCCGCCCGACAGCGTCTTGGTGGGCCGGCGGGCGCCGGTGTACTCGTCGAAGACGTCCAGCCCGAGCCCGCCCCGGGCGCCGTGCCGGCCCTGGGCGTCGCTGTGCAGGAACGTGTAGCGGCTGCCCGACATCTCCTGCAGCCGCCGGCTGGCCACCTCGGCGACCTGCTCGAGCCGGGCGGCCAGCACGAAGGACTGCAGCCGCATCCGCAGCGTGTTGGCCCCGCGCCCGTTGACCAGGTCGGCGAGGCCGGCGACCTGCTCGGCCCGGGCCCGCCGCTCGGACAGCTCCACCTCCGCGGCGACCACGTCGCCGGCCAGGCCGTCCAGCGCGCGGCCGCACCGACGGGCCTGGTCGAGCGCGGTCACCGCCTCCTCGCGGCGGGCGGTGAGCTCGGCGCAGCGCCGCTCCAGCACCGCGACGTCCGGCCGGTCGGGCAGGTCGGTGAGCTCGGGGGCGGCGAGGGTGGCGACGACGACCGACCGGGCGGAGTCGTGCTCGGCCAGCCGGCGTTCCACCGCGGCGAGCTGCCCCGGCTCCAGCAGGGCCCCGGCCGCGTCCAGCACGTCGTCGAACGCCGCGGCGGCGGCCCGCCGCTCGGCGGCGACGCGGGCGGTGTCGGCGGCGGCACGGGCCCGCAGCTCCTCGGCCTCCGTCGCGACGACCGCCTCGCAGCGCTCCGCGGCGGTGGTCAGCCGCCGGACCCGCGCGGGCAGGTCGGCGTCCGCGCCGCGGGCGGCGTCGAGCCGCGCGGCGAGCTCGCGCAGCGCCTCCTCCCGCGCCGCCCGTTCCGCGGTGCGCCGCTGCAGCTGCTCGCGGTCTGACGCCAGCGCGGCCAGCGCCGCATCCCGGCCGGTCTCGACCCCGGCCAGCTCGCGGCGGGCGGCGGCGGCCGAGCCGGCCAGCCGCGTCGCCGCGGTCAGCTCGGCCCGCGTCCCGGCGGCCCGGGCGGCCAGCTGCTCCGGCGGCAGGTCACCGGCGCGGGCACGGAGGACGGCGAGCTCGCGCTCCCGCTCGTCCACGGCCTGCCGGGCGGAGGAGGCGCGGGCCTCGGCGGCGTCGGCCGCCGCCCGGGCGCGCTCCTCGTCGTCGGCGGAGACGGCCCGGCCGGTGGGGACGGCGGGCCGCGGGTGCGCGGCTGAGCCGCAGACCGGGCAGTCGGTCCCGTCGGCCAGCCCGGCGGCGAGCTCGGCGGCCATCCCGTCGAGCCGGGCAGCACGCAGCTCGACCAGCTGCTCGCGGGCCTCGAGCCACCCGAGGCGGGCCTGTTCGGCGGCCGTCCGCGCTGACGCGACCCGCGCGGCCACCTGCTCGGCGCGCGTGGCGGCGTCCAGGGCCGCGCGGGCGCCCTCCTCGGCGGCGGTGAGACCCGGCACCGTCGCCGCGGCGGCCAGCGCCGCGTCCAGGCGGGCCTGCGCGGTGGCGACCCGTTCCGGCCACCCCTCCGCGGCCCGGGCGCCCTGGGCACACCGGGTGGTGAGCGCCTCGACGTCCCCCTGGAGTGCGGCCAGGTCACGGGCCAGCGTGCCCGCCCGGTCGGCCTCGGGCACGAGGGCGCGGGCGGCGGCGGCCGAGTCACGGAGCTCCCGGGCCCGCACCGTGTCGGCGTCGGCGTGCTCGCCGACCTCGGCCCAGGCGGCACGAGCGTCGGCCAGCGCGGCGGCCGCCTGCTCGGCGGCCAGCGCCGTGCGCCCCGCGGTCTCCAGGACGTCGCGCAGCACCTCGGCGCGACGGCCGGCGTCGGCGCGGGCGCGCAGCGGGACGAGCTGGGCCTCCTGCGCGGTGAGCCGGTCGAGGTCCTGGCGGGCGCGGTCGCGGCGGGCGTGCCGGTCGGCGAGCGCGCGGGCCGCGGCCAGCTCGGCGTCGAC
>NZ_JALPKQ010000018.1:0-104810 GCF_051383655.1 Geodermatophilus sp. CPCC 205761 | reverse complement strand
GGCCTCCGACTTCCCGGCGAGGCGGAGCGCCGCGGGCGGCGCCGGCCCCGGGCAGCCGGCGGCGCGTCGTCCACAGCGACGAGGGCGGTGCCGGCGGCGTCGGGAGCCGGCTCGGCCGCGATCGCCTCCGCGGCGAGCCCGGCCGCGCCGAGGGCCGCGGAGAGTGCGGGGTCGGGGCCGACCACCACCGGGCGGTCCAGCTCGCCGGAGAGCAGTTCGGCGACCAGCGGCAGCCGTCCTCCTCCGCCGGCGAGCACCACGGCGTCCAGCCGGTGGAGGTCCACCCCGGCGGCGGCGACCGTGGCGGCCAGCGCCGCCACCGACGCCCGCGCCGGTCCGGCCAGCAGTTCGTCGAGCTCCTCGCGGGTGACGCGGACCGGTCCGGAGCCGCCGTCGACGTCCACCGCCGTCTCCGCCGCGAGCGCCTCCTTGGCGGCGACGCAGGCGGCCCGCAGCGCGCGGGCCGCGTCGCGGGCCCCCGGCTCACCGGCCGGGAGGTCCGTGTAGGGGCGGACGAGGCCCAGCACGAGGTCGTCGACGTCCCGGCCGCCCCACGGCAGGGGGGCAGGGGGGACGGCGAGGTGCGCCAGGGGCTCGTCGGGGGTGGGGCCGACGACGGCGGTGTCCAGGCTGCTCGCCCCGAGGTCGTAGACGGCGACCGTCGGCTGGGCCGGCAGGTCGCCGGTGCTGACGTGGTGCTGCACCGCGGCCACCGCACCGGACACCAGCGAGAACCGGGGCACGCCGGCGGACTCCAGGGCGCGGGCCAGCACAGCCCGCCGGTGCCCGCCCCAGCTGGGCGGGACGGTCACCACGGTCCAGGAGTCGGGGCGCCCGGCGCGGCCGGCGGCGACCCCGCGGGCCCGCTGGACGGCCGCGGCGGCGAGGTCTTCGGCCGCGACCGGGACGTCGCCGTCGTACACCGGCACCGGGGCGCCGACCCGCGCCATCACCCGGCACCCCGGGTCCCCGAGGGGGAGCGCCTCCGCGCCGCCCCCGTCCCCTGCCTCACACACCGCGACGGCGACCGTGCCGTCACCGATGTCGATCCCCAACCCGTACTCGCCGTTGCGCACAGGGCCCCCCGGTCCGTTTCCACTCCCCCGGGGCCCTTCGTCGGACCGGCCGGGAACCCGGACCGTAGGGCGGTCGCGGCCCTCCTGTCCCCGGTGGCGCACGCATCCGACGCATGCGGACGGTAAGTGGGGGGCGACACCCCGCAGCCCCTAACGGGGAGTCGACGGACACCCCCCAATCGGGTGACGACGGTTGGGGGATCGGACCCGATGCCGGGGGCACGCCGGGGCCGCTGCACTCCTGTCGGCAGCCGCCCCACGGCGGACGGCTCGAAGACCACGACCCACAGTGACGAACCACGATCAGGGAGTGCCAGCCATGTCGACCCTCGCCAGCACGCTGCTCGACTTCATCCTCGAGCTCTTCAAGGACCCGGAGAAGGCGGCCGCCTACGAGGCGGACCCGCAGGGCACGCTGGACGCCGCCGGCCTGTCCGACGCCACCGCCGACGACGTCGCGGCGCTCATGCCGATCGTCACCGACCACTCGACGGTCGGCGGCTGGGGTGGCCGCGACGGCCGCGACTCCTGCGACGACGACGACCGCGACGGCGTGGCCGGCGCCCGGCGCCCCGACCGGGACGACGACGACCGCGACCACGGGTACCGCCCGGCCCGGCGGGACGACGACCGGCACGACCGCGACGACGACCACCACGACGGCGGGCACCACCACGGTGGCGTCGGCGGGGCGCCGGCGCCGGTGGCCGGGTCCGAGACCGTGGTGATCACCCACCTGCAGCACATCCAGTACACGAACACCGAGACCCACGTCTCGCTCGACGCCTCCCACAGCATCTGGGTCAGTGGCGACGCGCAGGCGATCTTCGGTGACGTCGACGGCGACGTGAACCAGATCGACAACAACGGCGGCGTCGTCGTCGGCGACGACCTCGAGGTGGACGGCGACCTCTCCCTCGACAACAGCGACCGCTCCGTCAACGACTCGTTCAACGTCGAGGACTCGTTCAACCCCGTGCAGTCGGGCAACGACATCGACGGGGACGGCGTGATCGGCAACGGCAACGAGGTCGGCAACACCGAGGTGGAGGTCAGCGTCGAGGACAGCCCGATCAACCTCGGCGGCAACCAGGCCGTCGACAGCTTCAACGGCAACGACATCGGCAGCAACAACGAGGACAACGACGTCATCGCCGATCGCGGCGGCCAGGTGGGCGACAACACCACCGTCGACGACGTGACCGTCGTGAACGACTCGTTCAACGGCAACGACCTGTCGGAGGACAACGACGGCGTCGACGACTCCTTCAACGGCAACGAGTTCGAGAACATCGGCAACGACAACTCGGACAACTCGCTGCAGGTCGAGGACTCGTTCACCAACGAGGAGGACAACTCCGTCCGGGTCGAGGACTCGTTCACCACCGACAACTCGGTGGAGATCGAGGAGTCGTTCAACCCGGAGGACTCCTTCACCACCGAGGTCGAGACCGAGTACGAGGACTCGCTCGTGCTGGACGCGGACCCCGTCGCCTGATCCCCGGTCACCCGGCCCGGACGCCCCACGGGGTCGCCCGGGCCGGGTCGTGTCCTGCCCGCCCCCGCCCGTCCGGGTGGTAGACCGGGGACTCCCCCAGGAGGTGTCGTGGTCGCGTCAGCGCAGGTGCTCGAGCGGGCGATGGCCCTCGCCCAGGCGTGCGAGCGGCCGGACCTGCACCGGCGGCTGGTCCAGGCACGGGCCCGCGGCCAGGAGCCGGGGGTGCGCGTCCTGGTCGTGGGCGAGCCGAAGCAGGGAAAGAGCTCGCTGGTCAACGCGCTGGTGGGGGCCCCGGTCTGCCCGGTGGCCGACGACGTGGCCACCGTCGTTCCCACGGTCGTGCGGGCCGGGGAGGCGCCCCGGGCGACGCTGGTGCTCGCCACCGGGCCGGACGCCGGCGCCGCGGACCCGCCCACCGAGCGGGTACCGGTGCCGATCGAGCAGGTCGCCGCCCGGGTGACCGGCCGCGACGCCGAGCGGCTGCTGCAGGCCGAGGTGGAGCTGCCGCGCCGGCTGCTCGACGGGCTGGAGCTGGTCGACACCGCGGGCGTCGGCGGCGTCGGCACGGCCCGCGCGCTGCGGACGGTCGACCTGCTGCCCAGCGCGCACGCCGTCGTCCTGGTGTCCGACGCCAGCCAGGAGTTCACCGCTCCGGAGATGGCCTTCCTCGACCAGGCCCGCGCGCTCTGCCCGACCGTCGTCTGCGTCCTCACCAAGACCGACGCCTGCCCGTCCTGGCGCGCCGTGGCCGAGCTCGACCGCGGCCACCTGGCCGCCCGCGGCATCGACGCGCCGCTGTTCCCCGTCTCCGCCGCGCTGGCCCAGCTGGCCGTTCAGCACCGCGACCGGGAGCTGCACGAGGAGTCCGGCATCGGCGCGCTGGTCGACCACCTGCGCCGCCAGGTGGTGGACCGCGCCGAGGTGCTGGCCCGGCGCGCGCTGGTGCACGACGTCGCCGCGGTGACCGAGCACCTCGCCCTGGCGGTGCGCTCGGAGCTCTCCGGCCTGGAGGACCCGGCCGGCCGCGAGGAGCTGCTGCGCGGGCTGGAGGAGGCCAAGGCGGCCGCCGACGACCTGCGCCGGCGGTCGTCGCGCTGGCAGCAGGTGCTGGGCGACGGGGTCACCGACCTCATGAGCGACATCGACTTCGACCTCCGCGACCGCTCGCGGGTGGTGACCCGCGAGGCCGAGGAGGCCATCGACGCGCAGGACCCCGGGCCGACGTGGCCGGAGATCGCCGAGTGGCTGGACCGGCGGATCGCCGCCGCCGTCGCCGACAGCTACGTGTGGGCCGAGCAGCGCTCGGAGTGGCTGGCCGAGCGGGTGATCGAGCAGTTCGCGCGCGACGGCGGGGCCGCGGTGCCGGCGCTGTCGGTCGGGGCGGCCGGTGACGCGCTGGAGACGCTCATCGACCTGCCCGACATCGACGACGGGGCCATGACGCTGCGGGAGCGCACGCTCATCGGGCTGCGCGGCTCCTACACCGGCGTCCTCATGACCGGGCTCGTCACCAGCCTGGCCGGGATGGCGATCATCAACCCGGTGTCCCTGGCCGCGGGCGTGCTCCTGGGGCGCAAGGCCTACACCGACGACAAGAAGCAGCGGATCTCCCGCCGCCAGTCCGAGGCGAAGGCCGTCGTCCGCCGGCACCTGGAGGAGGTGGTCTTCCAGGTGGGCAAGCAGCTCAAGGACCGGCTGCGCACCGTCTCCCGCACCCTGCGCGACCTGATCACCGACACCGCCGAGGAGATGTCCCGCTCGCTGGCCGACGCGGTCGCCGCCGCGCAGCGCTCGACCAAGGAGGCGACCGCAGAGCGGGACGCGCGGATCCGCGACCTGAGGCTGCGACTGGCGCAGCTGGACCGGCTGGCCGCCGACGTCCGCCAGCTGGGCCGGGCGGCGGTGCCGGCGGCATGAGGACCGCGCAGCCGACGGTGCTGGAGGGTGTCCGCGCGCTGCTGGACGCGGCGGTCGAGCGCTACGACGCCGTCCCGGAGGTCGCCGACCGGCTGCGGGCCTCGCGCCGGCGGCTGGACGAGCCGCTGCGCCTGGCGCTGGTCGGCCGGGTCAAGTCGGGCAAGTCCACCCTGCTCAACGCCCTGGTGGGGGCGCGGATCGCGCCCACCGACGCCGGCGAGTGCACCCGCGTGGTCACGCTCTACCGGCACGGCGCCACCCCGCGGGTGGTGCTGCACGACGCCGACGGCGGGCAGCGCGGCCTGCCGGTCCGCCGGGCCGACGGCGGCCTGCGGCTGGAGCTCGGCGGCACCCCGCCGGAGGAGGTCTCGCACCTGCTGGTCGAGTGGCCGGCCGCCGACCTGCTGCCCGCCACCGTCGTCGACACCCCCGGCATCTCCTCGCTGTCGGCCGGCACCAGCGCCCGCACCCGCACGTTCCTCGACGCCGGACCCGGCCCGTCGGGCGCCGACGCGGTCGTCTTCCTCACCCGCCAGCCGCAGCCGGAGGACCTCGCCGTCCTGGCCGGGTTCCAGGCCGGCACCGAGGCGGGCCCGGGCCACACCACGACGATCACCGTGCTGTCCCGCGCCGACGAGGTGGGCGCCGGCCGGCTGGACGCGCTGCTGGCCGCCGGCGCGGTGGCCCGGCGGATGTCGGAGGACCCGGAGCTGGCGGCGGTGAGCTCGGCGGTGGTGCCGGTCGCCGGGCTGCTGGCCCTGGCCGGGCGGACCCTGCGGCACGGGGACTTCGTCGCGCTGCACGGCCTGGCCACCGCCGACCAGGCGCAGGTGTCGGCGCTGCTGCTCACCGCGGACCGGTTCTGCCGGCTGGAGGCGCCGGTGCCGCTGTCGGCCGACGTCCGGAGGTCTCTGCTCGACCGGCTGGGGCTGTTCGGCATCCGGCTGGCGGTCACGCTCATCCGGGCCGGCGTCGCCGACGCTCCCGGGCTCGCCGACGAGCTGGTGCGCCGCAGCGGGCTAGCGGAGCTGCAGCGGCTGCTGCGGGTGCACTTCACCGACCGCGCTCCGCAGCTCAAGGCCGGGACGGCGCTGCGGCTGCTGGAGGGCGTGCTCGCCGAGCACCCGGTCGAGGGCGACGACGAGCTGCGGGCCGAGGCGGAGCGGTTGCGGCTGGCCGCGGCCGACCTCGGTGAGCTGGACCTCCTCGCCCGCTCCCGCTCGGCCGCGGGCCCGCTGCCGGCGGCCCTGCGCGACGACGCGGAGCGGCTCCTGGGCGCCGACGGCACGACCCCCGCCGCGCGGCTCGGCCTGCCGGAGGACGCCTCCGAGCCGGCCCTGCGGACGGCGGCCCGCCGGGCGCTGGACCGCTGGCGGGGGGCGGCCGCCGACCCGCTCGCCGACCGCGCCGCGGTGGACGCGGCCGACGTCGTCGTCCGCTCGTGCGAGGCGCTGCTCGCCGGGCTGGACGGCTGGTCAGCCGCGGTCGGGCCGGAACCAGGCGCGGGCGGACCGGCTGAGCAGCGGGACCAGCCCGAGCACGAACAGCCCGGCGGCGGCCAGTAGCGCGATCCGGTCGAGGTCGGCTCCGCCGGTGACGACGCTCTGCGTGATGTCGAGGGCGAGCAGCAGCGGCAGCGTGGTGACCAGCAGCGCCCAGCGGGCCCACGACCGGCCGCGCCCGACCAGCGCCACGCAGGCCAGGGCGACCAGCACGAGCACCGCCACGCTGCCGGTGACCAGCGCGGTGGTGGCCGCCACGCTGTCGCGCACCACGTCGACCGGGGCGGCCGGGTCCGCGGCGGTGGCGGTCGCGGTCAGCCGCTCGCGCAGCGCGACGCCGTCGGCCAGGGTGGCGGCCAGGCCGGTGGCCACGGCGGCCGCGCCGGCGCCCCACAGCCCGGTGACCAGCCGCAGCGCGGCGGGCTTGGTGCGCACCGGCCGCCCGATCGGCGCGGCCAGGTCGCTGGTCAGCGCCGGACGCGGCGGCGGCACCTGCGCCACGGTGTTGCCGGTCATCACGACCCGCCGGGGGAGCGGCCGGTGCGCCGTCCCGCCGGTCCTGTCGGCCTGCCGTTCCCCGCGTGGCTGCGCCAGCTCCGTCACGTGTCCCCCTCCGACGATCTCCGCAGGAGCCTGTCAGCCCGGTCGCCGCTCCCCGGCCGGGACCGGCTCACGGACGCCGACCGGCGTACCGGTGTGCTCGTGTCCGTACGGGGCGGAGTTCAGGTACTGCGGTCAGTGAGCAAAGGCCCGGGGCTGCTGTCAGCGCCCGGTGAAGCGCGGTGCCCGCTTCTCGAGGAACGCCTCGACGGCCTCGCGGTGGTCGGCGGTCTTCCCGAGCTCGGTCTGCAGCCGGGCCTCCAGGGCGAGGGTGTCCTCGAGGGCGTCGGTGGCGGCGGTGGCCAGGACGGTCTTGAGCGCCCGGTACGCGGCGGTGGGGCCGGCGGCCAGCCGGGCGGCCAGGGCCTGGGCCTCGGGCAGCACCTGGTCCGGCTCGACGACGCGGTGCACCAGGCCCCACGTCGCGGCGGTCTCGGCGGGGAAGGCGTCGGGCAGGAGCAGGATCTCCGCGGCCCGGGAGCCGCCGACGCAGTGCACCAGCCGGGAGGCCAGCGCGGAGTCGCTGGACAGGCCGATGCCGGTGAAGGCGGTCGTGAACTTGGCACCCGCGGCGGCGATCCGCAGGTCACCGGCGAGCGCGATGCCCATGCCGGCGCCCGCGCAGGCCCCGTTGATCGCGACGACCACCGGCACGCGCAGCGCGGCGAGCGCCAGGACCAGCGGGTTGTACTCGTCCTCGACCACCGACAGCGACGTGGCGGCGTCCCCGCGCAGCGCCTCGACGTGCTGGGCGAGGTCCTGGCCGACGCAGAAGGCGCGCCCGGTGCCGGTGAGCACGATCGCGCGCACCGACTCGTCGGCGCCGACCGCGCGGACGGCGTCGAGCAGCTCGCGCCGCGACTGGTGGGTGAGCCCGGCGCGCAGCAGCGTGAGGGTGGCGACGCCGCCGGCGTCCTCGCGGGAAACGGTCTCGGGCATCGTCGCCCCACCTCGTCCTTCGTCGTCGTCGTCGTGACCCGTGGCGGGCGGGTCGGGTCCCTGATCATCGCGGAGCTGCCGGCGGAGACTCCCGGGTGCTCACCGTCACAGCCACGGAGCGCCGCTGGCAAGCCGCTGGGGAACAGCCGTCCGCCCACTACTGTTTCCCCTGGTCGACGCACGCAGCCGGAGGGGTTCCGCCAGGCGGGGCCGGGGCGCGGCGTCGACCCCGCCCGCCGATCGGCTGGAAGAGGTATGAGCGACACCACTCGGCAGCCCCCCACCGCGGGCCTGTCCCGCCGTCGGCTCCTCGGCGTGGCCGGGGCCGGTACCGCCGGCGTGCTCGCCTCGGGCGCCGCCGGCGCGGTCGTCGGCCGGGCGTCGGTGGAGGACACCACCGGTGGTGCTCCGGCGGCGACCGGGCCCTCCCCCGCGGACGCCGTCCCGTTCACCGGCGCGCACCAGGCCGGCATCACCACACCGGCGCAGGACCGGCTGCACTTCGTCGCCTTCGACGTCGTCGCCGAGGATCGCGACGCGGTCGCCGCGCTGCTGCGGCTCTGGACGGAGGCCGCGCGCCGGCTGACCGCGGGGCAGGACGCCGGCCCGGTCGGATCCGTGCCCCCCGGGCCGGACGTCGTCCCCGACGACACCGGCGAGGCGCTGGGTCTGCCGCCGGCGGGGCTGACGCTGACCATCGGCTTCGGCCCCAGCCTGTTCACCACCCCGGACGGGCGCGACCGCTTCGGCCTGACCGCCCGCCGCCCGGCGCCGCTGGTGGACCTGCCGCGCTTCCTCCGCGACGAGATCGACCCGGCGATCAGCGGCGGGGACATCTGCATCCAGGCCTGCGCCAACGACCCGCAGGTCGCCGTGCACGCGGTGCGCAACCTGACCCGGCTGGGCCAGGGCGTCGTACGCGTGCGGTGGGCGCAGCTGGGGTTCGGCCGGACGTCGTCCACCTCCACCAGCCAGGAGACCCCGCGCAACCTCTTCGGCTTCAAGGACGGCACCGCCAACCTCAAGGCCGAGGCGTCCGCCGGGCTGGACCGCTTCGTGTGGGTGGGGCACGACGACGCCGACTGGCTGGCCGGAGGCACCTACCTGGTCACCCGCCGCATCCGCATGCAGCTGGAGGAGTGGGACGAGGAGTCGCTGCGCGCCCAGGAGCGGACCATCGGGCGCCGCAAGGGCTCCGGCGCGCCGCTCGGCCAGCAGCAGGAGTTCGACCCGACCGACTTCGCGGCGGAGGACGAGGGGGAGCCGGCCATCCCGCGCGACAGCCACGTCTTCCTCGCCCACCCGAACCAGGCCGGGACGGCGCTCCTGCGGCGCGGGTACAGCTTCGTCGACGGCTCCGACGCGCGCGGCGAGCTGGACGCGGGGCTGTTCTTCGTCGCCTTCCAGCGCAACCCGGAGACCGGCTTCGTCCGGGTGCAGCGCAACCTCGCCGAGGACGCGATGAGCGAGTACCTCAAGCACACCTCCTCCGGGGTCTACGCGTGCCCTCCGGGCGTGCAGGGGGACGACGACTGGTGGGGCCGGGCACTGTTCGAACAGTGACCGGTTTGTGACGAACGGCCCCCTCACGGCACGCCCCGAGCCTGGGACGATGGGAGTGGACGGCCCGACCGCGGCGCCGGACACCCCCACCACGACGTCCGTCCCCGGACCGCGACACGCCCGGGACGCGGTCGGCGTTCGCGGAGGTGTGTAGCCGCACGCACATCGGGGACACACCGGACCAGGGGCACCGGCACCCCTGGGCCGAGCAGCAGCGGCCGGGTCGGGCGGACGAGGAGTGAGCCACCGTGGTGGAGCCGGGTGGGCGGACGCTGGGGGAGCGCTACGAGCTCGCCCAGCTGATCGCCGCCGGTGGCATGGGTCAGGTCTGGCGGGGCACCGACGCGCTGCTCGGCCGGCAGGTCGCGGTCAAGGTCCTGCGCAGTGAGTACACCGGCGACCCGACCTTCCGCGCCCGCTTCCGCGCCGAGGCCCAGCACTCGGCGGCGCTGAGCCACCCGCACATCGCCGCGGTCTTCGACTACGGCGAGACCGAGGCGACCGACGGCAGCGGCGAGAAGCTGGCCTACCTGGTCATGGAGCTGGTCGAGGGCGAGCCGCTGTCGGCGGTGCTGCGCCGGGAGGGCCGGCTGGACGCCGAGAGCACCCTCTCGCTGCTGGAGCAGGCCGCCTCCGCGCTCGCCGAGGCGCACCGGGTGGGCCTGGTGCACCGCGACGTCAAGCCCGGCAACATCCTGGTCCGCGACGACGGCAGCGTGAAGATCACCGACTTCGGGATCGCCTGGTCGGCCGGCAGCGTGCCGCTCACCCGCACCGGCCAGGTCATCGGCACCCCGCAGTACCTCTCCCCCGAACAGGCCGAGGGCCGGCACGCCACCCCGGCCAGCGACGTCTACGCGCTCGGCCTGGTCGGCTACGAGTGCCTGACCGGGCACCCCGCGTTCGACGGCGACAACCCCGTCACGATCGCGCTCAAGCAGGTACGCGAGGAACCCGACCCGCTGCCCGACGACCTGCCCCGCGAGATCCGCACGCTGATCCGCCGGGCGCTCTGCAAGAACCCCGAGGTCCGGATGCCGGACGGCGCGGCGTTCGTCGAGGCGATCGACGACGTGCGGGCCGGGCGTCCGCTGGAGGAGCCCCCGGCCACCTGCGCCGTGGTGCTGCCGGCTCCGCCCCCGCCGGCCCTCGGCGCCGGCACGGACGAGCAGGAGACCGTCCGGACCGCCGTTCCCGCCGCCCGCACCACCAGCCCACCGCCGCGCCGCCACCGGCGTTCGGCGGCGGTGCTCGTGCCGCTGATCGCGCTGCTGGTCGGTGCGGGGGTCGCCGCCGGGGTGTTCGCGGCGATCAACGGGGATCGGCAGCCGCTGCCGCAGGTGGCCGCGCAGACCGAGGACGCCGCCGAGATCGTGCTCGACCCGGCCGACTACGTGGGCCGCCCGGTGAACGACGTGGCGCTGTCCCTCTCCGCGCTGGGCCTGATCGTGCAGCGCAAGGAGGAGGTCACCGCGGACGCCGTCCCCGACATGGTGACCTCCGTCGACCCGGTCGGGCGGCCGCTGCGGGTCGGCGACGACGTCGTCGTCGCCTTCGCCGTCGCCCCACCCCCGACGCGGACGCCGAACCGCGGGTCGACGCCGGTCACCGGCGTGGCGGGGGAGGAGACGCCCGCCCCGGAGCAGGAGGAGGCGCCCGCTCCCGTGGAGGAGTCCGCGGCCCCGGCCAGCCCGACCCCCTCCGCCCCGACCACGACGCCGGCGGAGCTCCCGGCGAGCACGGCGCCGACCTCGACGAGCGGGTCGTCCTCGCCGCCCACGAGCACCGCGCCGACCACGACCCCGACCACGGCTCCGACGTCGTCCTCGCCGTCCGGCCCGCCGTCCTCCGACTCGGGCCCGCCCTCTCCGGACGAGGAGTCGGACCGGGGCTGACCCCCCCCGACCGGGTGGTGTCGCCGCTCCGGGATGTCGCTCCCCGCGCACGGTGGCACGCTGGGAGCTCGCTGTGGGGACGGGGGTGCCGTGGGGGAGTCGGAGCGCTGCACGCTCGGCGACCGCTACGAGCTGGACTCCCTGGTCGCCGCGGGTGGCATGGGCCAGGTGTGGCGGGCGCGAGACCGCCTGCTGGACCGCGTGGTCGCGGTGAAGGTGCTGCGCAGCGAGTACACGGGTGACCCGACCTTCCTGGCCCGCTTCCGCGCCGAGGCGCACCACACCGGCCGGCTGGTGCACCCGAACATCGCCGCACTCCACGACTACGGCGAGGTGCGGACGGGCAGCGGCGAGACGCTGGCCTACCTGGTCATGGAGCTGGTCGAGGGGGAGTCCCTGTCGACGGTGCTGCAGGGAGCCCGGCTGGGCGCGGAGCGGACCCTGGACGTCGTCGGCCAGGCCGCCGCGGCGCTGGCTGCCGCGCACGCCGCCGGGGTCGTGCACCGCGACGTCAAGCCGGGCAACGTCCTGGTCGGCGTGGACGGCACCGTCAAGATCACCGACTTCGGGATCGCCTGGTCGGCCTCGAGCGTGCCGCTGACCCGGACCGGGCAGGTCGTCGGCACCGCGCACTACCTGTCCCCCGAGCAGGCCGCCGGTGGCCGGGCCGGGCCGGCGAGCGACGTCTACGCCCTCGGGCTGGTCGCCTACGAGTGCCTGGCCGGGGCGCGGGCCTTCGACGGCGAGAACCCGGTGCAGGTCGCCCTCATGCAACTCCGCGACGAGCCGCCGCCGCTGCCGGACGACGTCCCCGGGCCGCTGCGGACCCTGGTGGCGCGGGCTCTCGCCAAGGACCCCGCCGACCGGTTCCCCGACGGCGCGGCGTTCCGGGATGCGGTCGACGACGTCCGCGCCGGGCGCCCGCTCGCGCCGCCGCCGGTGCGCACGACGCCGCTGCCGCACGTGGGCTCCCCGTCCCGGGCCCGCCGCCGGCTGCTGGTGCCGGCCGCCGCGCTGCTGGCCGGTGTCGGGATCGGCGTGGCCGCCCTGCAGGTCGTGGGCGCACCGGGCGGAACGGCGCCGGTGGCCGTCGCGGACACCCTCACCCCCACGGCCGGGCCGGCGGACGACGCGGTGCTCGTCGCCGCCGCCGACCACGTGGGCCGGCCGGTCGAGGAGGTGGAGGCGGCACTGGCCGCCCTGGGGCTGCGCGTGCAGCGCGAGCCGGTGGAGCGGGCCGACGTGCCGGCCGGGATCGTGGTGGCCATCGGGCCGGTCGGTGCCCTGACCCGCGGCGACCTGGTGACGCTCGCGGTGGCGACGGCTCCCCCACCGGTGTTCCCGGAGACCGTCGTCCCCTCGTCGCCGGCGCAGGTGGCGGGGCCGGTTCCGGCGCCGCCGGTCTCCGCCGGCTCCGGCGACTCCGGTGACTCCGGCAGCTCCGCGGTCCCGTCGCCGGCGGCCGGTGAGCCGGCGGTCCCGGCGCCCGCCGGCGGGGACTCGGGAGATGGGTCGACGGCGGAGGAGGCCGACGAGCCTCCAGGAGACGGGAACGGGAACGGGAACGGGCGGGCGAACGGCAACGGGAACGGGAAGGCGGACGGGAACGGCCGGGGGAACGGCAACGGCCGGGGGAACGGCGGCGGCTGAGCCGCGCTCGCCGGCGGGCCGGGCATGCCGGGGCCGGGCATGCCGGAGCCGGGCCCCGGCGTTCTCGGGGCCCGGCGTTCCGGGGAGATCAGGCTGAGAAGATCAGGCCCGGCGTTCCGGGGAGATCAGGCTGAGGAATCAGGCCCGGCGCGAGGGGGCGACCCAGAGCGCGGCGCCCAGGGCCGCCAGGCCCGCGGTGAGGACGAACCCGCGGTCGCTGGCGACCTGCGGCAGCACGACGAGCACCCAGAAGACGGCGGCGCCGGTCAGGCCACCGGCGGCGACCTTCCAGGCGGCGTCCGGACGCAGCCCGAGCCGCCGGCCGGCGAACGGCAGCAGCACGAGCAGCGCGGCGAGCGTGACGAACGCCGACCACAGCGACACCGTCGACCAATAGCGCGTGGCGCCGAAGCCCAGGAGCAAGCCGACCTCGAGCAGCGCGAGACCGAGCACGGCCAGGCCGGTGCCGAGCCGCACGGCGCGCTGCTGAGGCGTCAGGGGGGTCCGCGGCTCCCGGGTGGTCCGGGGGCGACGCAGCCTGGGCGCGGCGGGCGGGGGTGGGGCGCCGGCACCGGGCAGGCCGGGGACGAAGTCCACCGGCCCGGTGGCCTGGACCTCCTCGGGCGCCCCGGCGGCGGGCACGTGGGCCGTGCCCACCCCGGGCATCCCGTCGAAGGTGATCTCGTTGGTCTCGGGCACCGCCTCGTGCGGGGCGATCGGCTGGGGGGTGGTGGTCGACTGGGTCACGGTTCCTCCTCGCTCGCGCGCGGCGGCCCGACGGTGGGACCTGCACTCGCCGTGGACGCTAGCCCTCGGCGTGCCGTGTCCCCGGGAGGCGACACGGCGGGTCCGCAGGCTCACTAGGGTCGGCCGGGTGGGCGCGCGCGCAGGAATCGTCGTCACCGGCACCGAGGTCCTCACCGGGCGGGTGACCGACCGGAACGGGCCGTGGCTGGCCGAGGAACTGCGTCGCCTCGGCGTCGACGTCGGCACCGTCCTGGTCGTGGGGGACCGGCCCGACGACCTGCGCGCCGCGCTGGGTTTCCTCGCCGCGCGCGGCGAGGACATCGTGATCACCACCGGTGGGCTCGGTCCCACCGCCGACGACCTCACCGCCGAGATCGTCGGGGAGGTGCAGGGACGGCCGTCGTCCCTCGACCCGGAGCTCGAACGGCACATCGCCGGGGTCGTCGAGCGGCTGATGACCCGCCGCGGCTGGCGCGCCGACCCCGAGGCGACGGCGGCCGGCACCCGCAAGCAGGCGATGGTGCCCGCCGGCGCCACGGTGCTCCCGCCGGTGGGGACGGCACCGGGCCTCGTCGTCCCACCGGCCGACGGCCGCACCGGGCCGCCGGTCGTGGTGCTGCCGGGGCCGCCCCCGGAGCTGCAGGGGATGTGGCCGGCCGCGCTGGCGGCGGAGCCGGTGCAGCGCGCGCTGGCCGGCCGTGGCGAGCTGCGGCAGGGGACGGTGCGGTTGTGGCGGGCGCTGGAGTCGGAGCTGGCCGCGACGCTGCGGCAGCACGACTTCCCCGGCCTGGAGATCACCACCTGCCTGCGGGACGGCGAACTGGAGATCGTCACCCGTTACGAGCCCCCGGCGCAGCCGGTGTACGACCGGCTGGCGACCGTCCTCGCCGAGGTGCACGGCGCGCAGCTGTTCTCGACCGGTCCGACGGTCGACGACCTCGTGGCCGAGGCGCTGGGGTCGCAGGGGCTCACGGTGGCGACCGCGGAGTCGTGCACCAGTGGGCTGCTCGCGGCCCGGCTGACCGAGCGGCCCGGCTCGTCGGCGTGGGTTCTGGGCGGGGTGGTCTCCTACGCCAACTCGGCGAAGGAGCAACTGGTCGGCGTCCCCGCGGAGATGCTGGCCGAGCACGGGGCGGTGAGCACGCAGGTGGCCCTGGCGCTGGCGGAGGGGGCGCGGGCGCGGTTCGGGGCCGACGTCGGCGTCGGGATCACCGGCATCGCCGGCCCGGGTGGCGGGACGCCGGACAAGCCGGTGGGCACGGTGCACCTGTGCGCCGTCGGCCCGGACGGCACACAGCCGCGGTCGGTGGTGCTGCCGGGGGACCGCGCGGCGGTGCGGCACCGCTCGGTCACGCTGGCGATGCACATGCTCCGGCAGCTGCTGCTCGGCGGAACGCCCGCCTGAGGGAGGCGTTCGCCGCTGCCGCTCACGGGCGGGGGTTGGTCCGCGTCCAGCCGCGGTCGTCCCGGCGGGCGCCCTGGGCCGCCCGGCAGCGGGGGCACACCGCCTGCACACCCTCCGCGTGGCGGCCCGACTCGGGCTGGACGTCGGCCCAGGTGACGTGCGGGAAGCGGGTCAGCCGCGACCTGCTCAGCGCCAGCCCGCACACCGTCTCGTCGCGCCCGCGCTCCCACGCGTGGACCTCCCCGGCGGGGTAGCGGATGCCGTCGTCGGGGTCGACCCACTGGTCCGCGGCCGCGACCGCTGCGCTGCGCACTCCCATGACGGGGCCCATACCCTGCGCCGCGACCCGCTCCGCGTCGCCCGGAGGGCCGAAGTGGCCACTTCGGCCCCTCAGCGGGCTCGGCTGGACGCCGCGGTGGCGTGTGGACGACGGGCCCGCAGCCGCTGCGGCCAGGAAAGCCGACCCACCGCCGCACCCGCGACACGCTCGACCCCACGACTCGGGCCGGCGTCCCGCTCGGGAGGGGCCACAGTGGCCACTGTGGCCCCTCAGCGGGGTCGGCTGCACGCCCCGGTGGCGTGTGGACGACGGGCCCGCGGCCGCTCTGATCGGTGTCTCACGGCTCGCTGCCCGTGGTGACGCGCTACTCGCTCATGGCCCTCTGTGGGGGCGCGGCTGGATCTGTGGACAGGCCGCTCACCTGGGGATTCACGCGCCACTGGGTCGAGTGCCACGCGTAGACTTCGAACACATGATCGAAGCGTGCTGGGAGGTGGTCGTGGACGAGCTGGCGGTCGCACTGGACGGGCTGGCCGGCACGGACTTGTCACCGTTGTTCGGTCCGGCGCTGCTGGACCGGCTGCGCCGGTTGCTGCTGGCGCAGAACCGGCTGGCCGCCGAGGTGGCCCGCACGGTGCGCGAGTGCGAGCGGACCGGGGCCGCCGAACACGACGGGCTCACGACGATGCAGTCCTGGCTGCGCGGCCACGCCGGGCTCTCGCCGTCCTCGGTGGGGCACCTGGTGCGGAATGCGCGGGCGCTGGAGCACCTGCCGGCGGTGGCCGCCGGGTTCGCCCGCCCGGGTGGTGCCGCCGCACCTGCGCCGGGCGGTCGAGCACCGCGACCGGTCCTGCGTGTTCACCGGCTGCGGCGCCCCCACCCACTGGTGCGACGTCCACCATCTCCTGGAGTGGATCAACGGCGGCCCGACCAGCCTGGACAACTCCGCGCTGCTCTGCGAGCGGCACCACACCCAGGTCCACCACGGCTTCCGGATCGAGCGACAACCCGACGGCCGATGGCGCACCTGGCGCCCCGACGGCACCGAGATCCTCCTCCACCCACCGATCGACGCGGCCGCGTGATCCGAGCCGATGACGTGGCGTCGCGCCCCCGCGCGCTTCGGCGCCGCAGGGGGCGGTCGCACCCCTCCGTCGCCCGTTCCACGTGGAACCGCACCGTCGTACGGTGCCGCGCATGGGCGTCACGCACGAGGTCACCAACCAGGCTCCACCGCTGGTCGGGCACGACCCGATCGCCGGCGACGCGGCGCTCAGCGAGGCCTGCGTGCGGCACGCGGACGCCGCCACCCTCGAGTCGCTCAAGGCCCTCGGCGCGCTGGCCGGCAGCGAGCAGGCGCAGGAGTGGGGCCGGCTGGCCAATGAGAACCCGCCGCGGCTGCGCACCCACGACCGCTACGGCCACCGGGTCGACGAGGTCGAGTTCCACCCCGCCTGGCACGAGCTCATGCGCACCGCCGTCGAGCAGGGCCTGGCCGGCGCCCCCTGGTGTCAGGACCCCGCTCACCCGGAACCGCACGCCCACGTCCGCCGGGCGGTCGGCTACCTCGGCTGGACCCAGGTCGAGATGGGCCACGGCTGCCCGGTGACGATGACCTACGCCGCCGTCCCCGCGCTGCGCGCCGCCCCGGAGCTGGCCGCGCGGTTCGAGCCGGGGCTCACCGCGACCAGCTACGAGTTCGGGCTCGCCGAACCGACGGGCAAGCGCGGCCTGATCGCCGGCATGGGCATGACCGAGAAGCAGGGCGGCTCCGACGTCCGTGCCAACACCACCCGCGCCGTCCCCCAGGGCGACGGGACGTACGCCCTGACCGGCCACAAGTGGTTCACCTCCGCCCCCATGAGCGACCTGTTCCTGGTGCTCGCCCAGCTCGACGAGGGCGTCTCCTGCTTCCTCGTGCCCCGCGTGCTGCCCGACGGCACCCGCAACGTGTTCCGCCTGCAGCGGCTCAAGGACAAGCTCGGCGACCGCTCCAACGCCTCGAGCGAGGTCGAGTTCGAGGGGACGACGGCCTGGCTGGTCGGGGAGCCCGGCCGCGGCGTCCCGACGATCATCGAGATGGTCAACACCACCCGGCTCGACTGCGTGCTGGGCTCGGCCGCGACCCTGCGCGCCGCGCTCACCCAGGCCGTCCACCACGCCCGGCACCGGCGGGCTTTCGGGGCACTGCTGGCCGAGCAGCCGCTCATGCAGAACGTCCTCGCAGACCTCGCGGTCGAGAGCGAGGCGGCGACCGCGCTGGCCATCCGGCTGGCGGCCGCCGTCGACGCCGGTGAGACCGCGTTCCTCCGCCTCGCCGGCGCGGCCGCCAAGTTCTGGATCTGCAAGCGCACCCCCACCGCGGTCGCGGAGGCGCTGGAGGTGCTCGGCGGCAACGGCTACGTCGAGGATTCCGGCATGCCCCGGCTCTACCGCCAGGCGCCGCTCAACTCCATCTGGGAGGGGTCGGGCAACGTCATCGCCCTCGACGTGCTGCGCGCGCTGGGCCGCTCCTCGGACTCGCCGGCCGCCGTCCGGGAGGAACTGGAGCAGGCGCGCGGCGCCGACCGCCGCCTGGACGCCGCCGTCGACCGGCTGGCGGCGGAACTCGCCGACCCCGAGGCGCTCCCGCTGCGGGCCCGCCGCATCGCCGGACTGCTCGCCCTGTGCCTTCAGGGGTCGCTGCTGGTCCGCCACGCGCCCGCGGCCGTCGCCGGCGCCTTCTGCGCCTCGCGCCTGGGCGGGGACTGGGGCGCGGTCCTCGGCACACTGCCGTCCGACACGCCGACGGCTCGGATCCTTGATCGAACCGCCGTCTCACCTGTCTGAATCCCAACCGTGTGGTTACCCTCGGTGGTGCGTCGCGCGCCAGGCGCCGTCGAGGGAGACGGTGAGCCGGCGTGGGTCCCGGACGAGGGCCGACGTGTTCGCCGGGGGAAGAGAAAGCGGGCAGGGTGCACCGTCATGTCGAGAGTGGGCGCTTGGCCCCGACCGACCCGCTGTCCTCGGTGCCCGACGCGGTCTACCGCATCGACCCCGGGGGCCGCTTCGCCTACGTGAACCGCGCCGCCGAGGAGCTGCTCGGCCGCCGCGCCGTGGACCTGGTCGGCCGGGACGCCCTCGACTGCTTCCCCGCGCTGCGCGGCACCATCATGGAGGAGCACTACCGCGCGGCGGCCGCCGAGGGCCGGCCGCGCACCGTCGAGTTCTTCTACTCGCCGCACGGCCGCTGGTACGAGGCGCGCGTGTTCCCGAGCAGCTCCGGGCTCACCGTCTTCCTGCGCGACGTCGACGAGTGGCACCGCATCGAGGCCGCGCGGGCGCAGGAGCTCACCCAGCTGACCGCCGTGATCGAGGCCCTGCCGCCGCCCACCGTGCTGGTCGACGGCGGTGGCCGGATCGTCACGGTCAACCGTCGCTGGGTCGAGGCCGGTCGCATCGTGGGCGCGGCCGGCTACCGCGTCGGGCAGGTGGGCGACGACTACCTCGAGGTCGTCACCCAGGGCATGAGCGCCGACGACCGCAAGGTGATCACCGCCGGGGTGGCCGAGCTGATGGCCGGCGGGCCCGGGGTGGCCGACCAGGTGTTCGCCCACGACTACCACCACCCCCTGCGCCGCGACAACGCGTGGTTCCGCATCCAGGCCGCCCGGGTGGAGGCCTCCGGTCAGGTGGTCATCACCCACACCGACATCACCGAGCGCGTCCAGGACCAGGAGGCGTTGGCCTGGCAGGCCACCCACGACGACCTGACCGGCCTGCCCAACCGATCCCAGCTGCTGTACCTGATCAGCGAGGCCCTCGCCGACAGGAACGCCCGCGCCTCGCTGCTCTTCCTCGACCTGGACGGCTTCAAGACGGTCAACGACTCGCTCGGCCACGAGCTCGGCGACGAGCTGCTGCGCCAGGTCGGCGCGCGGCTGGAGGAGCAGGTGCGCCCCGGGGACGCCGTCGGCCGCCTGGGCGGCGACCAGTTCCTCGTCCTCGCCCGC
Organism: Geodermatophilus sp. CPCC 205761; assembly: GCF_051383655.1. NCBI lineage: Bacteria > Bacillati > Actinomycetota > Actinomycetes > Geodermatophilales > Geodermatophilaceae > Geodermatophilus > Geodermatophilus sp. CPCC 205761. The sequence goes on along the minus strand of NZ_JALPKQ010000018.1, from coordinate 85,746 downwards.
GGCTGCGACACCTCCGAGGCCGCCGCCCTGGCCTTCCGGCTGCAGAGCTCGTTCAGCCGGCCGTTCGTCGCCGAGGGCATCTCCGTCCCGCTGTCGGCCAGCATCGGCGTCGCCGCGGCCCAGCCGGGCGTCCGGCAGGCGCACCAGCTGCTCAGCGACGCCGACGCCGCCGCCTACGCCGCCAAGGGCTCCGGCCGCGACCGCATCCACCTGTTCTCCCCTGGGCTTCGCGAGGCCGCGCGGTGGCGGTTGGAGGTGGCCAACCGGCTGCGGGACGGCGCGGTGGACGAGTTCGTCGTGCACTACCAGCCCCTGGTCCGCGTCGACACCGGCGCGGTGGAGGGCGTGGAGGCGCTGCTCCGGTGGCAGCACCCGGAGCGCGGCCTGCTCGCCCCCGACGCCTTCCTCTCCGTCGCCGAGGAGACCGGGCAGCTCATCCCGATCACCCGCTGGCTGCTCGGCGAGACCACGCGGCAGGCGGCCGAGTGGGCCGCCGAGGGGCTGCCGCTGCGCATGTCGGTGAACATCAGCGCCCGCCACTTCTCCGCCGAGACCCTGGTGCACGACGTCCGGCTGGCGCTGCACGACTCCGGCCTCGCCCCGGAGAACCTGGTGCTCGAGCTGACCGAGACCTCCGTCGCGGAGGACCCCACCCGCGCCGAGGACCAGCTGTCGGTGCTGCGCAGCTTCGGCGTCCGGGTGGCGATCGACGACTTCGGCACCGGCTGGTCCTCCCTCGCCCAGCTGCTCGCCCTGCCGATCGGCACCCTCAAGATCGACCGGTCGCTGCTCACCGCGGCCGCGCGGCTCGCCGCCGGCGGCACCGGAGCGGTGCTGGCCGCGATCGTGTCGCTGGCCCGGACCCTCGGCATCCGGTCGGTCGCCGAGGGCGTCGAGACCGCCGAGCACCTGCAGATGGTGCGCGACGCCGGCTGCGACTTCGCCCAGGGCTACCTGCTGGCCCACCCGATGCCGGCCGAGGAGATCACCCGGTGGGCCTCGCGGGTGCGCGCCGCCGGCGGCGACTCGTGCGCGCTCGCCCTCCAGGGCCGCTGAGCGGCCTCCGGACGCCGTCGCGCCGGGCACCCGGGCTCCGGCGGCGGGTGACCCGGCGGGCCACCGCACCGGCCGGTCCGCCGCGCCCGGTGCAGGCACCGGCCACCGCTCCGCAGCCGACCGGGCAGACTGCCCCCGTGACCGACCTGGACCTCGCCGCCGAGCCGGCGCTCGACACCGACGTCACGGACGGCCGCGCCCGCCCGGCGCTCGACCTGCTGATCTGGGACGCGCCCAACATCGACATGACCCTCTCCACGGTCATCGGCGCCCGCCCCACCGCGGCGTCGCGGCCGCGGTTCGACGCGATCGCCGCCTGGTTCGTCGAGGGCGCCGGCGATCCCGGGGTGCCCGACGCCCCGGAGGTGGAGGCCTGCGTCTTCGCCAACATCCCGCCGGTCGTCGGCTCGCTGCAGCGCTGGGTGGAGGCGCTGCGCAGCTTCGGGTTCGCCGTCTTCGCCCGCCCCAAGGCCCAGCCGGACGACGACATCGACCAGGCCATGCTCGACCACATCGCCGTCCGGCAGCACAGCCACCGGCTGCGCCGGCTGGTCGTCTTCTCCGGCGACGGGCGGAACTTCGCCGAGCCGCTGGAGGCGCTGGCCCGCGCCGGCACCCAGGTCGTCGTCGTCGCGTTCAGCGAGGTCGCCGGGTACGCGATCAGCTCCGACGTCCTGGAGTTCATCGACATCGAGGACGTCCCCGGCGCGTTCGTCGAGCCGCTGGACCGCGTCCGCCTCGACGCCCTGCCGCCGGACGGCGCCTGGCTGCGGCCCACCCGGAGTCTGCGGGACTTCGTGTCCGGCTTCCTGCGGCGGAACGGCTGACCGGGGTGTACGACGAGGGCTCCGGGCCGCTCGCCACCGAGGACCTGCTGGTCCCGGGCGAGACCTGCTGGCGGATCGAGCGCGCCGACCGGCACGCCGTCTTCGTGGACGCCGCGGACTACTTCGCCGCGCTCAAGGGCGCGGTGCTCCGCGCCGAGCGGCGGGTGCTGTTCATCGGCTGGGACTTCGACCCGCGGATCCGGCTGGACCCCCGGCGCCAGGGACGCCGCGGCTCGGGTTCCCGCCGCGCCGACAAGCTGGGCCGGGTGCTGGAGGACGCGGTCAAGGCCAACCCGCAGCTGGAGATCGGCGTCCTGCAGTGGGACCTGGGCATGGTCTTCGCCCTGGCGCGGGGGCTGGCGCCCATCGTCCTGCTGAACCGGCGCACGCCGGACCGGCTGACGATGACGGTCGACACGCACCACCCCGTCGGCGGCGCGCACCACCAGAAGATCGTGGTCATCGACGACTGCCTGGCCTTCGCCGGTGGCATCGACGTCACCGCCGACCGCTGGGACACCGCGGAGCACCTGGACCGCCAGCCGCTGCGCCGCCGGCCCGGGACGCACCGGCCCACCGGGCCCTGGCACGACGTCACGAGCCTCGTCTCCGGGCCGGCCGCCCGGGCGCTGGGCGACCTGGCACGCGAGCGGTGGGAGAGCGGCACCGGCCGGAGCCTGGAGCCGGTGACCGGTGTGGAGGCGTGCTGGCCGCCTGAGGTCGAGCCGCTGCTGACCGACGTCGATGTCGCCATCTCCCGCACCCGCCCCGAGCACGGCGGCGCGGAGCTGGTGCACGAGATCGAGCTGCTCTGGCTGGCCGTGATCGCCGGCGCCCGGCGCACCGTCTACATCGAGAGCCAGTACTTCGCCAACCGCCGCATCGCCGAGGCGATCGCCGAGCGGCTCCGCGAGGACGACGGCCCGGAGTTCGTCGTCGTCAACCCGGAGAGCGCCTACGGGTGGCTGGACGAGAAGGCGATGGGTCCGGCCCGCGCCAAGCTCCTGGCCCTGATCGAGGACGCCGACGTGCACGGCCGGTTCCGGCTCTACGTGCCGGTCACCGAGGGCCGCCACCCGATCTACGTGCACGCCAAGGTGCTCGTCGTCGACGACCGGCTGCTGCGGGTCGGGTCGGCCAACCTGAACAACCGGTCGATGGGGCTGGACACCGAGTGCGACGTCTCCATCGAGGTCCGCCCCGACGACCCGCGGCGTGACGAGCTGGCCGCGGCGGTCACCGGGCTGCGTGACCGCCTGCTCGGCGAGCACCTCGGCGTCCCGCCCGAGGCGGTGGCGGAGGTGATCGCCGACTGCGGTGGGTCCCTGCTGACGGCGGTGGAGCGGCTGCGCCGCCCGGTCGGCCGCTCGCTGGTCCCCTTCACCCCGCCCGACCTGGGCCCGGTGGACCGGACGCTCGCCGACACCGAGCTGCTCGACGCCGAGCGGACGCCGAACCGCTGGCGCCGGATCCGCCGCAGCTTCCGCCCCCGCCTGCGGCGCTGAGCCCGGGAGGACGCCAGAGGCTTCCGCCCGGCCTCCCCCTGCGGGGGTGGGTGGCGGCCGCGGAACGGTTGCGGGCCTGAACCCCGGTTACCGTTCCTCCGAGCGCGACGTCTGTGAACCGGGGCCGTCGTGGAGCGGAACGGAGAGCACGCATGAGCGTCGTGGCGGGAGTCGTCCGCCCGGAGGTGGACGCCGACGCCGAGGTGACGGCTGCCGGCAGCCGGTTCTCCGTGAGCACCCGGGTCGAGGCCTCCGGCGACGAGCTGCTCGTGCTCCGCCCCTCGAGCAGCGAGTTCGTCGACCAGGAGGTCGTCCGGGTCGGCGACCACGTGGAGGTCTTCTGGCGCGACGCGGTCAGCGGCTGGGCGTTGCCGGCGCAGGTGACCACGGTCCAGCGCGGCGCCGTCCCCCGCTGGCACCTGACCGTCGCCGGCCCCGCGGAGGCCACCCAGCGCCGTGAGGCGGTCCGCGCCCGCGTCGTCCGGCCGGTGCTCCTCGGTGTCAACGGCGTCGAGGTCGAGGGGCAGACCCTGGACCTCAGCGAGGCCGGCACCCGTGTCCTCGTCGAGGCCTACGGCAACCCGCCGCTGCCGGGCAGCACGGTGCGGATCGTGGTCGGGCTGGAGGACGGCGACCTGCCCGTCGCGGCCGAGGTCGTCCGCCAGCGGACCACGGGACCCCGCTGGCAGCTCTCCCTCCGGTTCCTCGACCTGCCCGAGAAGGAGCAGGACCGGCTGCGCCGCCGTGTCTTCCAGGCGCTGCGCGAGGAGCGCTCCGGCCGCTCCGACGACTGAGGACGGCGGTCGCGGGGCAGTCCCCCTGGTGTGACCCTCCCCGCCCGCCTGCCCGAGGCCCTGGCAGCCCTGCGGGACGAGGTCGCGTCCGCGCCCCTCGGCCTGGCCACCCCGGGCAGCGACCCCGCCCGCCGCGCCGCCCGCGGGGTCGTCGAGCAGGTCGACGACTACCTGCTGCCCCGGCTGCGGGACCTGGACGCGCCACTGCTCACCGTCGTCGGGGGCTCGACCGGCGCGGGCAAGTCCACCCTGGTCAACAGCCTGATCGGCGCCGAGGTCACCTCCGCCGGCGTGCTGCGGCCGACCACCCGGTCGCCGGTGCTCGTCTGCGCGCGGGCCGACCAGGCCGCCTTCGCCGGCGAGCGGGTGCTGCCCGGCTTCGCCCGGGTCACCGGCGCCTCCGGCGGCCCCGGCACGCTGCAGCTGGTCCCGCGGGACGACGTCCCGCCCGGGCTGGCGCTGCTCGACGCCCCCGACGTCGACTCGGTGGTCGAGTCCAACCGCGAGCTCGCCGCCCAGCTGCTGGCCGCGGCCGACCTGTGGGTCTTCGTCACGACGGCATCGCGCTACGCCGACGCTGTCCCCTGGGACCTCCTGCGGACGGCGCAGGAGCGGGGCACCGCGCTCGCGGTCGTCCTCGACCGGGTCCCGCCGGGGGCCGCGGCCGAGATCGCCCCCGACCTCGCCGGGATGCTCGAGCGCGCCGGCCTGTCCGGGGCCCGCCTGTTCGTCATCGAGGAGCGGCCGCTGACCGACGGCCGGCTGCCCGAGGACCAGGTCGCCCCGCTGCGGCAGTGGCTGCACGCGCTGGCCGCCGACCAGGAGCAGCGGGCCGCCGTCGTCCGGCAGACCCTCACCGGCGCCCTGGCCAGCCTGGAGGACCGGGTGGCCGGCATCGCCGCGGCCGTCGAGGAGCAGGCGGAGGCGGCGGCCGCCCTGCACGGCGCCGCGGCCGCCGCCTTCACCGCCGCCTACGAGGGCATCGACGACGGCGTGCGCAGCGGGAGCCTGCTGCGCGGTGAGGTGCTGGCCCGCTGGCAGGAGTTCGTCGGCACGGGGGAGTGGATGCGCTCGCTGCAGGGCTCGATCGGCCGGCTGCGCGACCGGGTGACCGCGGCGCTCACCGGGCGGCCGAACCCCGCCGACGACCTCACCGGCGCGCTGGAGTCCAGCGTCGAGACGCTGCTGCGGGCCGAGGCCGACCGCGCCGCCGAGCGCACCGTCACCGCCTGGCGGGCGCTGCCCGGCGGGCCCGCCCTGCTCGCCGTCGCCGACGAGGACCTCGACCGGGTCTCCGACGACTTCCCCGAGGCGGCCGCCGCGCAGGTGCGCGACTGGCAGGGCTTCGTGCTGGACCTGGTCCGGGAGGAGGGCGCCGGCAAGCGCACCCGCGCCCGGGTGCTGTCCTGGGGCGTCAACGGCGCCGGGGCCGTGGTCATGGTCGCCGTCTTCGCCCAGACCGGCGGGCTGACCGGCGGGGAGGTCGCGGTCGCCGGCGGCACCACGGCGCTGGGGCAGCGGCTGCTGGAGGCGGTGTTCGGCGACGCCGCCGTCCGGTCGCTGGCCGCGCGCGCCCGGGAGGACCTCCAGGCCCGTGCCGACGCCCTGCTCCGCTACGAACAGGGCCGGTTCGACGGGCTGGTGGACGACGTCGGCCCACAGCCGGACGACGCAGCCCGCCTGCGGGCGGCCGCCGCCTCCCTCACCACGGCACGGGCCGACGCATGAGGGGGAGGACGCCGCCGCTGGCCGACCGGCTGGCGGCCCTGCGCGAGGCCGTGGAGGTGGCCCAGGAGCACCTCGACCTGGACGGGGCCGGGGAGGCCGACCCGGTCGGCCGGGCCCGCGCCCTCCTCGCCAAGGCCGGCGCCCGCGAGGCGCTCGGCGACGCCACCGTCGTCGCGCTGGCGGGGGCCACCGGCAGCGGCAAGTCCACGCTGTTCAACGCGCTGTCGGGCAGCGAGGTGAGCACGCCGGGCGTGCGGCGTCCCACCACCGGCGTCGCGCACGCCACGGTCTGGGGAGCCGACGGCGCGGACCGGCTGCTCGACTGGCTGGAGGTGCCGCGCCGGCACCGGCACCCGCCGGAGCCCGCGCTGGACGGGCTGGTGCTGCTCGACCTCCCCGACCACGACAGCGTCAAGCTCGAGCACCGGCTCGAGGTCGACCGGCTGGTCCAGCTCGTCGACGTGCTCGTGTGGGTGCTCGACCCGGAGAAGTACGCCGACGCCGCCGTCCACGACCGGTACCTCGTGCCGCTGGCCGGGCACGCCGGCGTGCTGCTGGTGGTCCTCAACCAGGTCGACCGGCTGGCCCCCGAGGCGGTCCGCGCCTGCCTGGCCGACCTGCGCGGCCTGCTCGACCGGGAGGGGCTGGCGCAGACGCCGCTGCTGGCCGTCTCCGCGCGCACCGGCGCCGGCCTGGGCGAGCTGCGCGCGGACCTCGCCACGCGGGTGTCGGCCCGCCGCGCGGCGACCGACCGGCTGACCGCCGACGTCAAGGGCGCGGCCGCCGCCCTCGCCGTCCACTGTGCCGCCGCGCAGGGCGCCTCGGAGGGGGCCGGTGTCGAGCGGCACGACCGCGAGGAGCTCACCGAGGCCCTGGCCGACGCCGCCGGCGTGCCGACGGTCGCCGCAGCCGTGGATCGCTCGGTGCGCCGCAGCGGGACGGCGGCCACCGGCTGGCCGCTGGTGCGCTGGACCCGCAAGCTGCGCGCCGACCCGCTCGACCGGCTGCACCTCGGGGACGACCGGGCGCGCACCTCGCTGCCCGCCGCCGGCACGGTGCAGCAGGCTGCGGTCGCGCGGGCGCTGCGGTCGGCACGGGACGCCGCCGGCGAGGGGCTGCCGCAGGCGTGGCGGGACGACCTGCGTCGCACCGTCGAGGTGTCCGAGGAGCGGCTGGCCGACGAGCTGGACCGGGCCGTCGCCGGGACCGACCTCGGCCCGCAGCGCACGCCGCTGTGGCAGCGCGGCGTGGGTGGCCTGCAGTGGCTGCTGACGCTGGTCGCGCTGGCCGGGGCGCTGTGGCTGCTCGCGCTCGTCGTCCTCGGCCTGTTCCAGCTCGACGACGTCGTCCCGCTGCCCCGGGTGGAGGGGCTGCCGCTGCCCACGCTGCTGCTGATCGGAGGGTTGCTGGCCGGGGCGCTGCTGGCGCTGGTGGCGCGGCCGTTCGTGCGGCTGCGGGCCCGCCGGCGTGCGCGGCGGGCCGAGCAGCGGCTGCGCGCCGCGGTCGACGTGGTGGCGCAGGACGAGGTGCTGGCCCCGATGGCGGAGGTGCGGGCCGGCCACGCCCGGTTCGCCGCCGCGGTGGCCCGCGCCGCTCGGTGATCACGAGGCCTCGCGGCCTCAGTCGTGTCGAGGGACCTCGGGGCTGCGGGGCTCGGGGACGCGGTCCTGCACGATCTCCAGCGGGGTGCGGCCGTTGGGGATGCGCGCCCAGACGTGCTTGCGGCCGGGCCGGCCCTCCCAGCCGAACTCGTTGGAGAGCTGGGCGACCAGGTGCAGGCCCATGCCGCCCAGGGCGGGGTCGCGGTCGACGGCCGGGATGGGCGGGCGGTCCGGCGCCTCGTCACTGAGGTCGAGCAGCCAGCCGTCGGTGCCCGCCACGACCAGGGCGCGCACCGCGCCGCCGCCGTGCCGCAGCGCGTTGGACGCCAGCTCCTCGAACACCAGCAGCAGGCCGTCGCGGGCGTCCTCGGTGGAGGACGAGGAGACCGAGGGGTGGGCGATGCGGGCCCGCAGGTCCGACCGCACGCGCGACACGACGTGCATCGTGTCGAGCTGCCAGTGCCAGACGTCTCCCGGCAGGGAGGGCACCGGCACCTGCGGCCACGGCTCCTGGCCCATCGCCACCCCCTCCGCAGGCCGGTCGGCCGGTGGGGCCGGCCGGACTCCATCCTGACCGAAAGCGCGGCCACCCGCAGCGGCGGGTCGCCGTTGCGCCCGGCCGAGGGGTGCCGGGCGGCACGGAGAAGCGGGCAGACTGGCCGCGTGCAGGAGCTGTGGCGTGACCTGAGCCGGGTGATGCTGGGCGACCGGGCCCTCGACGAGATCCTCGGCGAGGTCACCGACATCGCCGCCCGGAGCATCCCCGGCGCCGAGTCCACCTCGATCACCCTCGTCCGCGGCGACAGGGCGTTCACCGCCGCGCACACCGGTGAGATGGCGCTGGCCGCCGACGAGCTGCAGTACGAGCGCGGCTACGGCCCCTGCATGGACGCCGGCCGGGGCGGCGTGGTGCTGCGGGTCGACGACATGCGGACCGAGCAGCGCTGGCCGGACTACGCCGCGCGCGTGCAGGCGGTCGGCGTCCGCAGCTCGCTGTCGATGCCGCTGCCCTACCAGGGCGCCTCGATCGGCGCGCTGAACATCTACTCCTCGCGGCCGGCCGCCTTCGCCTCGGCCGAGTCCGAGGAGGTGGCCACCGCGGTGGCGGAGGCCGTCGCGGTCGCCGTGGCCAACGCCGACGCCCACGACCGGCTCGGCGAGCAGACGCGCAACATGCGGCTGGCGATGGAGTCGCGGGCGGTCATCGAGCAGGCCAAGGGGGTGCTCATGGCCCAGCGGCACGTCGACGCGGAGCAGGCGTTCGAGATCCTCCGGGACGCCTCCCAGCGCTACAACCGCAAGCTGCGGGAGATCGCCACGGGCATCGTGGAGTCCACCCGCGACGGCCGGTCCGCCCCGACCGCGCCGGGGCGCGGGTCAGCGCAGTGAGCGGGCCAGCGACTCCAGCCGGCTGACCAGGAACTCCACCGCCGCCGGGCTGTCCACCGTCTCGGCTACCTGCACCGCGGTGGGGGAGTCCGACACGGAGCGCCGGTCCACCAGGGTCTGCCCGCGTCCGGCGCCCAGGGTGGTGTCGACGACGACGTCCCGCCGGACGGTGCCGAGCGTGCCCGGGACGATCGCCTCGGTGAGGGCCAGCGCGTCGTGGACCACCACGCCCGTGGTCCCGTACGCCGACCGGGCGTGGTCGAGGTACTGCCGCAGGATCGCCGCGGCCGTCGCGCCGACCGGGCCGGCCGCGGCGAAGCGGGCGATCCCCTCCTCGTCGAGCACGGTGGGCAGGGTGACGTCGAGGCCGACGAGAACCGTCGGGACGCCCGAGCCGAGCACCCGCTGGGCGGCCTCGGGGTCGGCCCAGACGTTGAACTCCGCGGCCGCGGTCACGTTCCCCCCGCGCGCCGCCGACCCGCCCATGAGCACCAGCCGGCCGATCCGCTCGGCGGCCTCCGGATAGGTCGCCAGCAGCAGGGCGATGTTGGTCCACGGCCCGATCGCGGCCACCGTGACCGGCGTCTCCGACGTCGTGAGCAGGTCGGCCAGCGCCACGACGGCCGGCCGGGGGTCCACGCGGCCGGGGGACGGCGGCAGGTCCACCCCGCCCAGGCCGCTGGAACCGTGCACGTGGCCGGCCCGCTCCGGCTGCCGGTAGACCAGCGAGTCCCGCGCGCCGGCGGCCACCGGGACGTCGGACCGGCCGGCCAGGTGCAGCACCCGCAGCGCGTTCTCCGTCGTCTGCGCCAGGTCCACGTTGCCGTGCACCGTGCTCACCAGGCGCAGGTCCACCTCCGGGCTGGCCAGGGCCAGCAGGATCGCCAGCGCGTCGTCGATGCCGGGGTCGGTGTCGATCACCAGAGGGGTGCGGGTGGCCACCGGGCCATCCCACCAGACCCGGGACGTCGGGGTCGTGCGCGTGCGGCCCGGGTCACCGCGCCGCGGGCCGCGGGGCCTCCGGCTCCGACACGCGGGCGCGGCGGGGCGTGTCCCGGCGTGACCGAGGGCCTGACCTGCGGCTTCCACGCTCAGGGGGGCACGGCTTGTCGACAAGTGCGTGCCCCGGAGGAGGGGTGACCGACCGGTCCGGAGAGCCTCCACAACGGTTGGGTCACGCGCCCTCCGGAGGTGGCGCCGGAAGGCCGTCCGCGGGGGCCGTCGTCCCTACCTTTCTCCTTGTCCGCAGCACCTTCCCCGGCTGCGGCACTACCTGCAGGAGGACGTCATGGCGATCGACCGGGCCCTCTCGCCCCGCTCGTCGCGGATGGCGGACGACCTGACGCTGAGCGGACTGCTCGACGTGCTCGACCGCGCGGAGGAGCTGCCGCTGCGGCACCGGCCGCGGCCCGTGCGGGCCGTCGTCACCCGTCCTGGCACGCTGCGCCGTCCGGGTCGTCCGCTGCCCACCGCCCGGCCGGTGCCGGTGCCCGCGGCCCGCCCGCGCCCGGTCGCCGAGACTCCCGCGCCGTCCCCCGCCGCCGAGCCGGTGCCCGCCGAGGCCCCCCGGCCCGGTCTCCGCGTCCGGCTGCGTGCCCTGGTCCGCCGGCTGGCCCTCTGGGGCGCCGGCCCCGAGGGGGCCAACCTCGCCTGGGGCCGCCCCGCCGCCCCGGCTCCGCACCCCGACGCGCCGGTCGTGCTGACCGAGCTGCCCAGCACCCCCACGATCCAGCCCGCGGCGCCTTCCCCCGCTGCGGCGCTCCGTCCGGCCGGGGCTCCCCGGCCGGTCCTCCCGGCCCGGACCGCCCGTCCGGCCGCCGCGTCCCGCGTCCCGGTGGTCGCCCCGCTCGCCCGGCAGGTGCCGGCACCGCGGCCCGCTCCCGCACCGGGCACCGCACGGGCCGGGCGGACGACGGCCGGCCCCCGGGCCTCCTCGGCGGCGAGGTCACGCGGTGACCCGCGGCCCCCACCCGCCCGGGGATCGCCGTCCGGCTGATCCCGAGCGCGACCCCGGCACCGAGCTGCGCCGCCGTCCGCCGCACCGCCCGCCAGCCCGCCGGCTGCCGGCCACCGCCTCCTCCGGTGGCCGCGACCGTCGGACCCTCCCCGACCTCCGCTCCTCCCACCGATCTCGAACCGCCCCTGGCACGCCCCGACGGGACCCCTCCCGCCGCCCCCAGCCGTTCCGCACCACCGGTACACCGCCTCGACCTCCCGCCGACTGCGCCCCGACGCAGCGCGCGGACCCTCCAGGGAGGCGGCGACCGCTGCGCGGCACGACCGGACGGCGACGCACCCCGTCGGCGGACGACAGGTCCGCGCCGGTACCCGCAGCCCCGGGTGTCTGACCGGCTCCGACCTGGCCAGGCGTGCCGTCGAGATCGGGCCGCCGGTCCGCCACCGGCGCAGGGAGTCGACCGCAGGAGACCGGGCCGGGACCGACGCCGGCCGACGGACTGACCGGACACCGCGACGCTGGACGCCCGCCGCCCGGACGTGGACCTCGTGCCCGCGGGCACTTCACCGTCCGCACCCCCGCCGCGTGGCGGGCGCCCTCCTCCGGACCGGAGGGCGCCCGCCCCGGCCGCCCGGCCCGGTGTCCGTTCGGCCACACCGGTTGTCGGGAACATCCCCCGCGTGAGACAAAGGTGCGGGCCGTCCACCCCGGAGCGGGTGACCAGCCCCCTGCCGTGGGCGCACCCGCCGCGGGCCCCGGCCGGAATGCGAGTGAGAACGTGAGCCCCGACCGGGCACGCCCTGCCGACGCGGGGCTCGAGCTCCGCTTCCAGCTGGCGATCGACGCGGCCGGCATCGGCGGCTTCGACTGGGACCTCGTCACCGGCCGGCTGGTCTGGGACGACCGGCTCCGGGAGCTCTTCGGCTACGACACCGGCGGGTTCGACGGGACCATCGATGCCTTCACCGCCCGCCTGCACCCCGACGACCGGGACCGGACCGAGGACGCGCTGCAGGCGGCCATCGACACCTGCGGCGCCTACGACGCCGAGTTCCGCATCGTCCTGCCCTCCGGGGAGACCCGCTGGGTGCGCGGCCGCGGCCGGGCCTTCGCCGGTGAGGGCGGCGCCGCCGTCCGGCTGATCGGCGTCGGCTACGACACCACCCGGCAACGGCACGGCGACGCGCGGGTCGCGCGCGTCCTCGAGACGATGAACGCCGCCTTCTTCGCGCTGGACCGCCAGTGGCGGTTCACCTACGTCAACGGTGAGGCCGAGCGGCTGCTCGGGCGCACCCGCGAGGAGCTGCTGGACGGCTCGATCTGGGAGTTGTTCCCCGCGGCCATCGGCAGTGACTTCGAGGTGCACTACCGGGGCGCGGCGGCCAGCGGCCAGGAGCGGGTCTTCGAGGCGCACTACCCGGCACCCCTGGACGCCTGGTACGAGGTGCGCGTCTGGCCGGGCCCGGACGGGCTGTCGGTCTACTTCCTCGACGTCACCGAGCGCCGGGCCGCCGAGGATCGGGCGCGGCGCAGCGCGGCCCGGCTGGCCCTCATCGCCGAGGTCAGCGCGGCGACCGGTGACGCGCTGGCCGCGGGCGCCGCGGAGCAGGCCGCCCTGCAGCGGCTGGCCGAGGCGGTCGTCCCGGTGCTGGGGGACTGGGCGATCGTCAGCCTGATGGGCGAGGACGGCCGGCTGCGGGACGTCGGCAGCTGGCACCGCGACCCCGCGGCCCGGGCGACGGTGGACCGCTACGCCGGCCTGCGACTGGCCGCCATCCGGCCCGACGCGCCCATCATGCGGGCACTCGCCTCCGGCCGGACCCTCACCGTGGACGACGTCGGCGCCGAGGTCGGCCGCACCCTGCCGCCGGGCGAGGCCAGCGAGACGTTCTGGGCGCTGGCCCCCCGGTCGGCGGTGACGCTGCCGCTCGCCGCGCGCGGCCGCACGCTGGGTGCGCTCAGCGTCTACCGGTCCGCCGACCGGCCGCTGGCGGATGCCGACGACGTCGCCGCCGCGCAGGAGGTCGCCTCCCGGGTGGCCCTGGTGCTCGACAGCGCCCGCCTGTACGAGCAGCAGCGCCGGCTCGCCGAGGACCTGCAGCGCAGCCTGCTCACCGCGCCGCCGGTGCTGGACTCCGCGGAGATCGTCGTGCGGTACCGGCCGGCCGTGCAGGCCGCGGAGGTCGGCGGCGACTGGTACGACGCGTTCGTGCAGCCCCGGGGCGGGACCGTGCTGGTCATCGGCGACGTCGTCGGCCACGACACCAAGGCCGCCGCCGTCATGGGCCAGCTGCGTGGGCTGCTGCGCGGGATCGCCTACCGGGAGGGCGTCGGCCCGGCGCGGGTGCTGGCCGACCTCGACGCCGCGGTGGAAGGCCTGGGCATGGACACCATGGCGACCGCGGCGGTGGCCCGGGTGGAGCAGACCCCCGCGCAGCGCGCCGCCGGGCTCACCAGCCTGCGGTGGTCCAACGCCGGCCACCCGCCCCCGCTGCTGCTGCACGCCGACGGGCGGGTGGAGCAGCTGTCCACCCCGCGCGCCGAACTCATGCTGGGCGTCGACCCGGCGGCGCCCCGCACCGACAACGTGGTGACCTTCCGCCGCGGGGCCACCGTGCTGCTCTACACCGACGGGCTGGTGGAGGGCCGGGGGCTCCCGCTCGACGACGGCATGGCGCGGCTGCGCGACGCGCTGGCGGAGCTGGGGCGTCTGCCCCTCGAGCAGCTCGGCGACGCGGTGATCGAGCGACTGCGCCCCGACGGCCTGGAGGACGACATCGCCCTGGTCGCCATCCGGCTGCACCCGCAGGACTGACGCGCTCGGCGGTCAGCTCCTCAGCACCGCCCAGACGTGCTTGGCGTCGGCGGTGACGTACCAGCCGTGCTCACTGGCGAGCTCGGCGATGAGGTAGAGGCCCAGGCCGCCCTCGCTGGGGTCACGGCCGACGGCCGGCGCCGGAGGGGAGGCCGCCGCCCGGTCGGAGACCTCGATCAGCCAGCCGTCCACGGTGACCCCGACGGCGGCCCGCACGCCGCCACCGCCGCCGTGGCGCAGCGCGTTGGAGGCCAGCTCGTCCAGCGCGAGGACCAGACGGTCGCGCAGGTCGGCGAGGTCCGGCCCCGCGAGGTACCGGCGCAGCGCGGCGCGCACCGCGGGCAGTTCGGCGACGTCGTCGAGCTGCCAGTCCAGGCCGTCCCGCGACGTGGGCGGGGTCGCGGACGGCCACAGTGATCCGGCCGTCTCGCGTGTCACTCCGTTGGCCCCCTCATGTGCTCGACGGCGCCCGGAGGCGCGCGCTTCCCGCGGCCCGCGGGCGAGCCGAACACCTGCGTATGCGTCAGGAGGAGCCCCGGTAAACGTGGGTGAGACCGGTGTCACACACCGGCCAGCGCGGCGACCTTCCGCACGGTGTTCCAGTTGCGCGCTGTGCCGGGGACCCCGAGCAGCGTGTCCCAGTCCCAGGCGGCCAGCGGGGTGTTGGCGACGCCGTCGGGCAGCCAGAGGTAGAGCTCCCGGCCGACGACGCGGTACTCCCCGACGTCGGCCGGGGGCAGCGCGGCGATCTCCTCCTTCCCGGGCGGGCGCGGCAGGAAGGTCACCAGGTAGCGGGCCGGGTCGGTGGCGACGGCGCCGAGCGGGTCGGCGTCCACCACGGCGGCGACCTCCTCGGCGGTCCGGACGACGACCGGCGAGAGGAAGCCGAAGCGCTCCTGCACCGCCGCCTCCACGTCCCGGGCCAGCGCGGCCTCGCCCAGCGGGCTGTCGAGGACGACGTTCCCGCTGCGCAGGTGGGTGCGCACCCCCTCGTGGCCGCGCGCGGTGAGCGTCTCGCGGAGCTCGGCCATCCCCACCTGCCGGGCCTTCCCGACGTTGATGCCACGCAGCAGGACGACGTAGCGGGTCACGCGCGGGACCGTAGCGCGGGAGTCAGCTGAAGACCGGCGACCACGAGCCGGTGGCCACGCTGACGGCGACCGCGGCGGCGCAGACCAGCACGGCCGCGGCCACGAACACCGCGTCCCGGCGGCGCAGCCGCGAGCCGCGGGCGTTGCTGCGGGGTCCGCCGGAGTCGAAGCCGCGCGCGTCCATCGCCGTCGCCAGCCGGGAGCCCCGGCGCACCGCGCCGACCAGCAGGGCGAACGCCGTCCCGGCGAACAGCCGCAGGTGCGCCAGCGGGTTGCCGCGGGGTTCGATGCCGCGGGCCCGGCGGGCCAGCCGGATCGTCTCCCACTCGGCGGCCAGCAGCGGCACCAGCCGCAGCGCGGCCAGCGCGCCGTAGGCGAACCGGGTGGAGACCCGCCAGTGGATGGTCAGCGCGTCGGCCAGCCGCACCGGGTCGGTCGAGGCGACCAGCAGGATGCCGGGCAGCGCCAGGGCCAGCACGCGCACCGCGAGCCCGGCGGCCGACAGCCAGCCCGCGCCGTCGTCGCCGAAGGCCACGTTGACCCAGGCAACGCCGGCCGCGCCGACCAGCAGCGGCCAGGTGCGGGCCAGCAGCGCCCGCGGGGCGGCCAGCCCCGCCGCCGGCAGCAGGCAGCACTCGGCGGCCAGCACGAGCAGCGGGGTGAGCAGGTCGCCGCTGACCAGCAGCACCGGCAACAGGACGGCGATGGCGGAGAGCTGCGCGACCGGGTTGATCCGCGACAGCGGCACCTCGCGGACCGGGCCCAGGGCCAGCGGCGCGATCACGCCGCCACCGGGTCGCCCGAGGGGCGCAGGTCCAGGACGTCGTCGGCCAGGGCGGTCACCACCGCGACGTCGTGGGTGACCAGGACGAGGGCGCGGTCGTCGTCCTGCTGCTCGGCCAGGAGCGCGACCAGCTCGGCCCACGTGTCGCGGTCCTGGCCGAAGGTCGGCTCGTCGAGCACCACGAGGGAGGGGCGGGTGGCCAGCGCCGTCGCCACCGACAGCCGGCGCTGCTGGCCACCGGAGAGGGTGAACGGGTTGGCCTCGGCGAGCGCGGCCAGGCCCAGCCGCTCGAGCAGCTCGTCGGCCCGCCGGTGCGCCGCGTCGTCCCCCGACCCGGCCCGCAGGGGGCCCAGGG
This sequence comes from Geodermatophilus sp. CPCC 205761, assembly GCF_051383655.1. Taxonomy (NCBI): domain Bacteria; kingdom Bacillati; phylum Actinomycetota; class Actinomycetes; order Geodermatophilales; family Geodermatophilaceae; genus Geodermatophilus; species Geodermatophilus sp. CPCC 205761. The sequence goes on along the minus strand of NZ_JALPKQ010000018.1, from coordinate 69,844 downwards.
CCAGCTCGTCGCGGACCCGGCCGGTGAGGAACTGGTGCTCGGGGTGCTGGAAGACCGTGCCGGTGCGGCGGACCAGCTCGTCGGCCGGCCAGCGGTGCGGCGGCCGGTCCGGGCGGCGCAGGCCGGCGGTCAGCCGTGGGCCGGCGACCACCCGCCCGGTGGTGGGCCCGCGCAGGCCGGCCAGCAGCAGCGCGAGAGTGGACTTGCCGGTGCCGTTGGGCCCGGTGACGGCGAGCGTGCGTCCGGCCGGCAGGACGACGTCGGTCGGCGGGAGGGCCGGGACGACGCTGCCGCGGTGGGTGTAGCCGGCCCGCTCGGCGCGCAGCAGCACCTCGCCGGGCGCGTGCCGGGAGCGGACCGGCATCCGCAGCGGCGCCGGGCGCCACCCGGCCGGCTGGTCCACGGTCCCGCCGCCGGGCCGCAGCTCGACCACCCGGTCGACCAGCGGCAGCCAGCTGTCGGCGTCGTGGTCGACGACGACCAGCGTGGTGCCGCGGTCGGCCATCGCACGGGTGACCGCGTCACGCACCATCGCGGCGCCGTCCGGGTCGAGCTGGGCGGTCGGCTCGTCGAGCAGCAGCAGGCCCGGCCGCCCGGCGAGCGCCCCGGCCAGCACCAGCCGCTGCTTCTGCCCGCCGGAGAGGGCGGCGGTGGCGCGGTCCCGCCCGAAGGGGAAGCCCACCTCCGCGAGCGCCCGGTCCACCGCCGGCCAGATCAGCGCGGGCGGCGTGCCGGTGTTCTCCAGGCCGAACGCGACGTCGTCCCCGGCGCGGGTCATGACCAGCTGCGAGTCGGGGTCCTGGAAGACGATCGCCGTCCGGGCGCGGGCCTCGCGCGCCGGCCGGCCGTCGACGGTGAGCTCGCCCTCGGCGTCGCCGGCGTCCGGGCCGAGCACCCCGGCGAGGGCGTGCAGCAGCGTGGACTTGCCCGCCCCGGACGGCCCGGTGAGCAGCACCCGCTCGCCGGGCTCGACCCGCAGGTCGACGTCCTGCACCGCCCACGCCCGGCGGCTCGCGTGCCGGAACCGCCAGCCGGAGAGCCGCACCGCGGCCGGGACGCGGGCGGCCGGCGCCCCGCCCGTGGTCAGACCCGGGACCGGCCGGCGGCGAACGACGACAGCGCGCCGCTGGCCGCCAGGGCGCGGGTGAGCGCCATGCCGCCGATGCCCGCGACGAGCGTCGTGCTCACCACGACCAGCAGCAGGTAGGTGCTCTTCCAGCCGCCGGTCCAGTCGGGGTAGTAGTTCACGATGTCGAGCACCGCGGCCATGGCGCCGGCGCACAGGGCGGCCAGCAGCGCCTGCGGCCAGCCGAACCGGCGGTAGCGGAAGGCGGCGAAGCCCAGCTCGCCGGCCAGCCCCTGGAGCAGGCCGTAGACCAGCACGAGCGTGCCCCACGCCGAGCCGAGCAGCGCCGAGACGACGGCCGCGATCAGCTCGGCGAACAGCGCGGCGCCCGGCTTGCGGACGACGAGCGGCGCCAGGACGGCGGGCACCAGCCAGACGCCGTACATGACCGCCTGACCAGGCGGGAACGCGGTGAAGGCGGCGTCGAGGGCCGCCCACAGCAACCCCCAGGCCCAGAAGACGATGCCGAAGGCGACGCCCAGGACGGCGGTGACGACGATGTCGACGGTCCGCCAGCGGCCGGTGTGGTGCTCGGCGGACGACGGACGGACGGCCTGCTCGGCCATGTGTTCCTCCAGGCTCCCTGCGCCGGCATGACCCGGATCAGGTTCGAGGGTCTGCGGTGCCCCGCACTCTCAGCGCCGAAGCGCTCCCCTGCTGTGTGTGTTCGGTTGTACGGCCCAGCGTAGCCCCTCGCCGTCCGTCCGTTCCCCGCGCCGCCCTCCCGTCGGTTTCCGCGGAAACCGCCGCCCCTCCCGCGGCGGCCTCGGTCTTCGACGGGTACACGGCGGCCTCGCAGGGGGGAGGCTCACCTGTGCGTCGCGGCGTCCACCATGGCGTCGATCCGGCGGGCGTGCGCGCCGCGCCAGTAGATCCCGCCGCAGGCCGGGCAGCGGGCGAACTCCTCGATGGTGCGGCGGGTGCCCGGCGGCACGCGGTCGGCGACCTCCGCCTTGGGCACCGGCACGAGTCCGGCGCCGCACGCCGTGCAGCGGCTCAGCGGCGCCAGCGGCGGGGAGAACCGGTCGAGGACGTCGGCGAGCTGCTCGTCGGGGCGGCTCCCGCGCACCAGCGCGCCCCGCACCCCGCGGCGCATGAGCAGGCCGCGGTCCTGGGTGAGCAGCACGCGGTCCTCGGCCGCGGCCCGCGCGGCGAGCTCGGCGTCCTCGGCAGAGTTGGACCACGCGGCGTCCAGGCCGAGCAGCCGCAGCCGGCGGGCCAGCGCACCCAGCCCGACGTCGAGCAGGAAGCCGCCGGAGGGCACCGGCTGCGGCCGATCCGCCGGGGTCACCTCGACGACGCTCCGGGGGCGGGTGCGCGCGTCCGGCGCCACGGGGAGGCCGTCCAGCCGCAGCCCGCCGACCTCGGTCGGCGGCACCCCGGCGGCCCGGACGACGTGTGCGACCGTGGCGTCCGGGTCGAACGCCAGCCGGCGCTCCCGGGCGCGGCGGTCCCGGGGGCGGAACAGGAACGACAGCTCCGCCGGCACCCGGACGACGACGTCCGCAGCCGAGGCGTCCACGATGGGCCGGTACCCCGGGAACACGGTCCAATACTTGAACGATCAAGCAACGGCGGTGCACACTGGGGCGGTCACCCGTCGAGCAGGAGCACGCCATGCCGGTCCAGCGCCTCAACCACGCCGTCCTCTACGTCCGGGACGTCGACCGCAGCCACGCGTTCTACCGGGACGTGCTGGGCTTCCGCGTGAAGATGGAGATCCCCGGCGCCGCGGTGTTCCTGCAGGCGGAGGGGTCCACCAACGACCACGACCTGGGGCTGTTCCAGATCGGCGCCGGCGCTGGGGCCTCCGAGGCCGGCCGCCGCACCGTGGGTCTCTACCACCTGGCCTGGGAGGTGGACACGCTCGCCGAGCTGGCCCGCATCCGCGACGCGCTGGCCCGCGCCGGCGCGCTGGTCGGGATGTCGGACCACGTGACCACCAAGGCCCTGTACGCGCACGACCCGGACGGCCTGGAGTTCGAGGTGTCCTGGCTGCTCCCGGCCGAGTTCATCACCCCCGGGATCATGGAGGGTGCGGAGATGACCGCCCCGCTGGACCTCGACCGCGAGATCGCCCGCTACGGCGCGCACACCCGCGGCGGCGTCGGGGTCTCCGTCCCGGTCTGACGCAGGCGGTCGGTCACGAGGGGCCGTCATCCCCGACGAGCTGACCACGGGCGGGCAGCGCCTCCGGCCCTGGCGGGAGGGCGACACCGTCTACGGCTGACCGGACGAGATCAGCAGTCGCAGCGGGCGCCGGCCGGTGCGGTGAGCGGGTCCACGGCCGGGCGGGAGACGCCGTCCGCCGTCGCGACGGGCAGCCCCTCCCGCGCCCAGTACTCGAAGCCGCCGATCATCTCCCGCACCCGGTGGCCCAGCAGGGCCAGCGCGAGCGCGGCCCGGGTCGCGCCGTTGCAGCCGGGGCCCCAGCAGTAGGTGACGACCGGGACGGACCGGTCCAGCTCGGCCGGCGCGCGGGCAGCGATCTCCCGCCCCGGGAGGTGGACGGCGCCCGGCACGTGCCCCTGCTCCCACGCCTCCCGGCTGCGGCTGTCGAGCAGCACGAAGCCGGGATCGCCCGACTCCAGGGCCGCGTGCACGTCGCTGACGTCGGTCTCCACGGCCAGCCGGTGCGCGAAGTGGCGGACGGCGTCGGCCGGGTCGGTGCTCCAGTCCAGGCTCACGACGCGGACGGTAGGCACGCCGGGGCCCCGGGACGACGTCCTGCCCTGCCACCAACCGCAACACCCCGGACTTTCGGCGCCGGAAGTCCGGGACTTCCGGCGCGGAAAGTCGCGTGAGGGGTTGACGGACGAGACGCTGACATCTGAGATGTCAGTCGTGGGACTTGTTCCGGTCGACCGGGTGCTGCTGCGCGACGTCGCCCTGGCCCGCATCCGGGACGCGATCGTGGCCGGAGAGCTCGCTCCCGGTGCCGTGGTGAAGGACGCCGAGCTGGCCGGCCGGCTCGGGCTGTCGGTGGCGCCGGTGCGGGCCGCGCTCGCCCGGCTGGCCGACGAGGGCCTGGTCGAGGCCAAGCCGCAGAGCCACACCCGGGTCACCCCGCTGCGCGTGCGGGACGTGCGCGACGCCGCCGCCGTCGTCCGCGCGATGCACGAGCTGGCCACCCGGGAGGCGGTCCCGGCCGTCACCCCCGACGACGTCGCCGCCATGACCGGGGCCAACGAGCGCTTCGCCGCGGCGGTCGCTGCCGGAGACGTCGACGCCGCCCTGGCCGCCGACGACGACCTGCACGGCGTGCTGCTGCGCCGGTGCGGCAACACCGCGCTCACCGCGACCGTCGACCGCCTCACCCCGGCGATCCGGCGGCTGGAGCGGCAGCGCTTCGCCACCGCGCACGGCCGGGAGTCCGTCGTCCTCCACGACCGGCTGATCACCGCCTGCGCGCGCTCCGACGTCGACGCCGCCGTCGCCACCACCACCGAGATCTGGACGGCGCTGCTGTCCGAGCTGACCGACGAGGAGACCCCCGATGGCACTCACTGACCTGCCCCGCTACCCGCTGCTGTTCGGGCCCTCCCCGGTGCACCGGCTCGACCGGCTCACCGAGCACCTCGGGGGCGCCGCGGTCTGGGCGAAGCGGGAGGACGTGAACTCCGGCATCGCGTTCGGCGGCAACAAGACCCGCAAGCTCGAGTACCTGGTCGCCGACGCCCTCGCCCAGGGCTGCGACACGCTGGTGAGCATCGGCGGCGTGCAGAGCAACCACACCCGCCAGGTCGCCGCCGTCGCCGCTCGGGTGGGCCTGAAGTGCGTGCTCGTGCAGGAGAGCTGGGTGGACTGGCCCGACTCGGTCTACGACAAGGTCGGCAACATCCTCATCAGCCGGCTGGCCGGCGCCGACGTCCGGCTGGTCAAGGCGGGGTTCGGCATCGGGTTCAAGGAGAGCTGGGAGGCGGCGCTCGCCGACATCGGGGAGCGCGGGGGCAAGCCGTACGCCATCCCGGCGGGGGCGTCGGACCACCCGCTCGGCGGGCTGGGCTTCGCCGACTGGGCGGAGGAGGTCGCGGCGCAGGAGGCCGAGCTCGGCGTCTTCTTCGACACCGTCGTCGTCTGCTCGGTGACCGGGTCCACCCAGGCGGGCATGGTCGCCGGCTTCGCCAAGCTCGAGGAGGACGGGGCGCGGCCGCGGCGGGTCCTCGGCATCGACGCCTCCGCCAAGCCGGCCGAGACCCGCGACCAGGTGCTGCGCATCGCCCAGCGCACCGGGCACCTCGTGAGCCTGCGGCGGGGGCTGACCGCCGACGACGTCGAGCTGGACGAGCGCTACCACGGCGGCACCTACGGCATCCCCGACCAGGCGACCATCCGCGCGATGGAGCTGGCGGCGCGGACCGAGGGCATGGTCACCGACCCGGTGTACGAGGGGAAGTCGATGGCCGCGGTCGTCGACCTGGTGGGGCGCGGCGAGATCGACCCGTCGTCCACCGTGCTCTACGCCCACCTCGGCGGGCAGCCCGCGCTCAACGGCTACAGCGCGCTGTTCTCGTGAGCCCCGACACGACGGAAACCGGCACCGGTCGACTCCGCATCACGCGCCGAGGAGGTCGGCGGCCGAGCCGTCGAGGCGGTCCAGCGCGTCACGGATCCGGCGCTCCTCGAAGGAGAAGTGCGACTCCATGATCGCCGCGAGCCCGTCGAGCTCCCCGGCCAGGGCGGCGTCGCCGGACGCCGCGATCTCCTCCACCCGCGCCACGATGCCGGAGATCAGGTCGTGGTCCTGTGCCATCTTCTCCAGCAGCGGCCGCAGGTCGGGGAACCGTTCGGCCAGCGCGGGGAAGGCGCCGGCGTCCTCACCGGTGTGGTGGCGGGTCAGCGCGCCGCAGAAGGCCAGGCAGTGGACGGCGAGCGGGCGGCCGGACGGCGTTCCGTCGGCGACGGCGTCCTGGAGTCGACGCAGGTCGCTGCGCAGGGAGTCGTGGATGCGGACGAGCTCGTCGCCGAGCGCGGCGACGCGGGAGGGGACGGGGGGCACGACCGGGCATCCTGCACCCGGTCACAGGGGCACGGCGAGCTCCCGGTGGTCCAGGGCCGCCCGCAGGTCCGCCCGCCACGGTGCGAGGCCGGACCCGGCGAGGACGACGTCCCGCACGAAGGCGTGCCAGGTCGGCGCCCGCCGGACCATGCTGTGCCCGCCGGCGATGGTGAACCGGGCGACGCGGACGTCCGCCCGCGCCGCCCGGACGGCGAAGTCGGCCGACAGCGTGGCCGGCACCCACCGGTCACCGCGGCCGTGCAGGAGCGCCACGGTGCGGCCGCGCAGGTGCTCGACCGGCTCGCCGGGCGGCGTCCACGGGGCCAGGGCGCAGACCGCGCGCACCGAGGCGTCCCCGCCGGCGCGCAGGACGGCGCGGCCGCCCATGGAGTGCCCGACCAGCACGACCGGGACGTCGTCGCCGTGCCGGTCCCGGAGCTGCGCGAGCGTCCAGCGGACGTCGGCGAAGGCGTCGGCCGCCACGCCGTTCCACCCCGCCACCCGGTAGCGCAGGAGGTAGGTGTCCAGCCCGTGGCCGGCCCCCGCGGCGCGGACGAACTGCTCGATCGCCCGCATCCGCAGCAGCGACAGCGCGCGCTCCCGCGGCGGATCGACGCTGGCGACGGTGCCGCCGTGGCAGAAGACGGCCACCGCCCGGGTCGGGACGGGGGCCGGCTCGTGCTCCAGCGCGGGGGCGCTGCCCGACGACGTCACCGCCGCCGGCGCCCGCCGCGGAGCGTCGCGCGGGCGCGGTCGCCCAGGTCGCCGACCCGGTAGAGGGCCCGGGTCAGCTGCGTCGAGCCGGTCCGGCGCTCGAGCGTGCGCCCGACGCGGCGGACCAGCCCGGTCGCGAGCGGGACGAGGACGGTGAGGATCAGCCAGGTGCGCAGCCGGCGGGTGAGGAAGAGCCACATGCCGCTCCTCCTGCCCGCTGCCGGCCGGGGCGAACCGGCGTCGGGACGTGACGCACGACCGACGCGCCGGTCCGGCCTACGCTCGGGACATGCTGTTCTCCCGGTTCAAGACCCAGCCGGTCACTCCGGAGGAGGCCCTGCCGGGCCGCCCCGACCCGCTCCCCAACATCCCCGAGGTGCACGCGGTCAACGGCAACCGCATCCAGCCGCCCTTCCCCGAGGGGCTGCAGACCGCCGTCCTCGGCGCGGGCTGCTTCTGGGGCGTGGAGAAGGTCTTCTGGCAGACCCCCGGCGTCTACTCGACCGCGGCCGGCTATGCCGGCGGCTTCACGCCCAACCCGACGTACGAGGAGGTCTGCTCGGCGCGGACCGGTCACACCGAGGCCGTGCTCGTCGTCTTCGACCCCGCGGTCATCTCCTACGAGCAGCTGCTCAAGGTGTTCTGGGAGGACCACGACCCCACCCAGGGCATGCGGCAGGGCAACGACATCGGCACCCAGTACCGCTCGGCGATCTACTACGCCGACCCGCAACAGGAGGCCGTCGCGCGGGCCAGCCGCGAGGCGTTCCAGGAGCGGCTGACCGCGGCCGGCTTCAGCGAGATCACCACCGAGATCGCCCCGCTGGGCGAGTTCTACTACGCCGAGGACTACCACCAGCAGTACCTCTACAGGGTCCCCAACGGTTACTGCCCGGTGCACTCGACGGGCGTCTCCTGCCCCGTCGGCCTCCCCGGCGTCTGAACCCTCCAGGCATAGGAAGCTCTACCCACGTGTCGCGACCCAGGACGGGTGTATTGCTTCCTATGCCTCGCGAGGAGCTGTTCGGGCAGCTGCGGCGGGAGCCGGACGTCGAGGCGCCGGAGCTCGTCGCGGTCGACGCGACCGACCGGCTGCTGCTCGACGAGGCCGCCGGTGCGCTTGCAACGGCCGGCCCCGGCGAGGTGGTCGTGGTCGACGACGCGTACGGGGCGCTCACCCTCGGCGCGGTCGCGGCCGGCGCGCAGGACGTGCGGGTCGGCCAGGATCTGCTGGTCGGCGAGCTGGCGCTGGCCCGCAACGCCGCGCGCACCTGCCTGACCGGCGGCCACCGGTCGCTGCCACTGACCGCGGAGCTGTTCGACGGCGCGCGGCTCGTGCTGGCCAAGGCGCCGAAGGGTCTGGACGCCCTGCGGGAGCTCACCGAGCTCGCGGCGGCGTCCGCGGCTCCCGACGTCACCGTCCTCGTCGGCGGCCGGGTCAAGCACATGACCCTGGCGATGAACGACGTGCTGGGCGCCGGGTTCGCCGAGGTGCACGCGACGCTGGCCCGGCAGAAGTCCCGCGTGCTGGTCGCGCGGGCGCCCCTGCCCGGCGTCCGGCCGTCCTTCCCGCGCCGGCAGACGCACGCCGACCTCGGGCTCACCGTCTGCGCGCACGGCGCCGCGTTCGCCGGCACGCGGGTCGACGTCGGCACCCGCGCGCTGCTGGCTGCCCTCCCGCAGGCGGCTCCGGACGCCGGCACCGCGCTGGACCTCGGCTGCGGCACCGGCGTCCTCGCCACCGCGCTGGCCCGGGCCCGTCCGGGCCTGACCGTGCTGGCCAGTGACCAGTCCGCCGCCGCCGTCGCCTCCGCGGCGGCGACGGCGGCGGCCAACGGCGTGGCCGACCGGGTGCGGGTGGCCCGGGACGACGCGGCGTCCACCGTCGCCGACGGCAGCGTCGACCTCGTCGTCTGCAACCCGCCGTTCCACCTCGGCGCGGCCGTCGTCACCGGCGCCGCGGACCCGCTGTTCGCCGCCGCCGCCAGGGTGCTGCGCCCGGGCGGGGAGCTGTGGACGGTCTACAACAACCAGCTGCCGCACAAGGCCGCGCTGCGCCGGCTGGTCGGCCCCACGCGGGTGGCCGCGTCCGACCGGCGCTTCACCGTCACCGTCTCCACCCGGCGCTGAGGGCCGGAGGTCCCTGTCCGGGTGCGCCGGCCCCCGCCACGCTGACCTGGCATGACGACCACCGGGACGACCCCTGCCGCCGCTCCGCTGGCCGACCGCATCCTCGGTTCGGTGATCGGCGCGCTCGAGCTCGCCGCGGTGCACCTCGGCAGCGAGCTGGGCTGGTACCGCGCGCTCGCCGACGCCCCGGCCACCCCGCCGGAGCTGGCCGGGCGCACCGGCACCGACCCGCGCTACGCCCGGGAGTGGCTGGAGCAGCAGGCCGTGGCCGGCTACCTGACCGTGGACGACGTCGCCGCCGCGCCCGACGCCCGGCGCTACACCCTGCCCCCCGAGCACCGCGGCGTCCTGGTCGACGAGCTCGACCTCTCCTACATGCCGCCGTTCGCCCGCGTCGCGCTGGCCTTCGCCCGCAACGTGCCCCGGGTGGTGGAGGCCTACCGCACCGGGGGCGGCCTCGGCTGGGCCGAGATGGGCGACGCGCGCGACGCGCAGGCCGCGGCCAACCGCCCCTACTTCCTCGGCCCCATGGCCACCGACGACCTCCCCCGCGTCCCCGGACTGGCCGACGCCCTGGCCGCCGGTGGCCGGGTCCCCGACGTCGGGTGCGGGATGGGGTGGTCCTCGATCGGCATCGCCCGCGCGTACCCCCAGGTCGAGGTCGACGGGTACGACCTCGACGTCCCCTCGGTCGAGGAGCCCGCCGCAACGCCGAGCAGGCGGGGGTCGCCGACCCGGTCCGCTTCGAGGTGGCCGACGTCGGCGCGCTGACGGACGCGGCGGGCCGGTACGCGCTGGTGGCCGCCTTCGAGTGCGTCCACGACCTGCCCGACCCGGCCGCCGTGCTGACCGCCATGCGGCGGATGGTGCGCCCGGACGGCACGGTGCTGGTCGTCGACGAGCGCGTGGCCGAGCGGTTCACCGCCCCCGGGGACGACGTCGAGCGGCTCATGTACGGCTACAGCCTCACCTGCTGCCTCCCCGACGGGCGCTCCACCCGGCCGTCGGTCGGCACGGGCACGGTCATGCGGCCGGCCACCCTGGAGGGGTACGCGCGCGCCGCGGGGTTCTCCGGCGTCGAGGTGCTGCCGATCGACAACGACTTCTTCCGCTTCTACCGGCTCGTCGCCTGAGCCGGGCGCCGGTAACGAGACGAGGAAGCCCATGAACGTCGAAGGAGTTCCGCTGTAGTCACTCCAACATCGTGCCGATGAGGGGTCAACGGCGCGCACCCCCGCGCCGACCACCTCGTGACGCGGGAGTGCCTCGATGGCGCGCAACCTCTGGTCCGACCGTCCCCTCGGCGTGAAGCTGGCGGCCCTCGTCGCGGCCGCCGCCGTCGTCCTCGCCGTCTTCGCCGTCATCACGGTGCAGGCCCTCAACGGAACGGGTGAGCGCACCGACGAGCTGCTGGTCACCACGTCGGCCACCGGCCTGGCCCTGGAGGCCGACATGATGCACGACGCCGTCCGCGGTGACGTGCTGCAGGCGCTGCTGGCCACGGGTCCGGAGTCCCGCGCCGCCGCCGCCGACCTCGCAGACCACTCGGCCACCTTCCGCGAGGTGCTCGCCGGCGTCGCCGAGGCCGGCCTGGGCGACGAGGTCGCCGCCGGCGTCGCCGAGGTGACACCCGCGGTGGAGGACTACCTGGCCTCGGCCGACCAGATCGTCACCCTCGCCGGGGCCGACCCGGTCGCGGCCCGGCTCGCCTACCCCCGCTTCGCCGAGGCGTTCGCCGTCCTCGAGGAGGAGCTGCCCGCCGTCGGTGCGGCCGTGGGCGACCGGGCGACCGCCGCTGCCGAGCACAGCGCCGACCAGCGGTCCACCGCGATCACGCTCGCGCTGGTCGTCGCGGTGGCGGGCGTGCTGGCCCTGGCCGCGCTGGGGCTGGTGGTCACCCGCTCGGTGGTGCGGCCGCTGCGCCGGGTGGGCGCGGTCCTGGCCGGCCTGGCCGAGGGCGACCTGCGGGGCTCGACCGGTGTCGACAGCCGCGACGAGGTCGGGCAGATGGCCGCCGCGCTGGAGGCGTCGATGGGTCACCTGCGCGCCGTCCTCACCATCATCGGCGACACGTCGACGACGCTCGCCTCGGCCACCGAGGAGCTCTCCGCGACCGCCCAGGACATGACCCGGCTGGCCGACGAGTCCTCCGCGCAGAGCGGGGTGGTCGCGGACGCCGCGGGCCAGGTCTCGGTCAACGTGCAGACCGTGGCGGCCGGCTCCGAGCAGATGGGCGCCTCGATCCGCGAGATCGCCCAGAACGCCAGCGAGGTGGCCCGGGTGGCCTCCCAGGCGGTCTCGGTCGCCGACGCGACGACCGCCACCGTCGCCAAGCTGGGCGACTCCTCACTCGAGATCGCCGGGGTGGTCAAGGTGATCACCGCGATCGCCGAGCAGACCAACCTGCTGGCGCTCAACGCCACGATCGAGGCGGCCCGCGCGGGGGAGGCCGGCAAGGGCTTCGCCGTCGTGGCCAACGAGGTCAAGGAGCTGGCCCAGGAGACCGCCAAGGCCACCCAGGACATCACCGCCCGGGTCGAGGCGATCCAGGCCGACACCGGCGGTGCGGTCCGCGCCATCGGGGAGATCTCGCAGATCATCGCGCTCATCAACGACTCGCAGGGGACCATCGCCGCCGCCGTCGAGGAGCAGACGGCGACCACCACGGAGATGAACCGCAACGTGGCCGAGGCGGCGATGTCGGCCGGTCAGATCGCCGAGAACATCACCGCCGTCGCCGGGGCCGCGGGCGCCACCACCCGGGCGATGACCGACGCCCGGACGGCGATGGACGAGGTGGCCCGCATGGCCGCCGCGCTGAGCTCCTCGGTCGGCCGCTTCCGGTACTGAGAGGCATCGCCGGACGAGGCAAAGGAAGCAATACCCATGTCAGGCGCACCCGGACGTGGGAAGAGCTTCCTACGCCTTCGGGGGGCTGCGGCGGTGCACCGGCGGCTGGGCCGACCACGGGAAGTCGATCCAGCGGTCGGTCCGCCGCCACACGTAGTCGCAGCGCACCGCCGACTGCGGCTTCTCGTAGACCACCGCCGTCCGCACCTCGGCGACGTAGCCGGCGCAGAAGTCGCGGACCAGCTCCAGCGTCTTGCCCGTGTCGGCGACGTCGTCCGCGACCAGCACGTTCGCCCCGGTCAGGTCGACGACGTCCAGGGTGGGCGGCAGCACGACCGGCAGCTCCAGGCGCTGGTCGACGCCGGTGTAGAACTCGACGTTCATCACGAACAGGTTCTTGACGTCGAGGGCGTAGCCCAGCGCGCCGCCGAGGAAGAGCCCGCCGCGCGCGATGGAGAGGATCAGGTCGGGTTCGTAGCCGTCCGCCGCGACCTGCTCGGCCAGCTCGCGGGCCGCGGTGCCGAACAGCTCGTAGGTCAGCGTCTCGCGCTCGCTCACCCCGCGATGGTCGCAGGCACGGCGGTCCCCCTGGGCAGCGCCCCGGGCGGCCGGGCAGGCTGGGGGGCATGAGGTCCTCGCGCCCCCTGCCGCCCGCCGTCCGCAGGGCGCTGCCCTGGCTGCTCGCCTGGTGGGCGTTCCAGGCGGTGCTGGCCGTCACCGGCCGGCTGGTGGCCCGCCGCAAGGACGAGGGCGACGAGAGCACCGCCGGCATCCGGCGGGTCGTTGCGCTCGGCGGGGTGGACCTGCGGCCGGTCAACCCGGAGCTGTCCCGGCTGCGCTTCGACCTCGTGATGGGCGGCGGCGAGGTGGACCTCACCGCCCTCCCCCGGGTGCCCGGCGGCATCGACCTCACCGTGCGCGCGTTCATGGGCGGCCTGACCGTGCTCGTGCCGGCCGGCTGGCGGGTCTGGTGGGCCTTCCGCGGGGTCGGCGGCATCGGCCTCGGCCAGGGTGAAGGGGCCGTCCGGACCGAGGACGAGCGCGGCGCCGACCTGCGGATCCACGCCGACGTGCTCTTCGGCGGCATCAGCGTGGAGGGCGCCGGGCCGTCCTGACCGCCGTCACCCACCCAGCGTCGCGCACAGCAGCCGGCGCTCCAGCACGTCCCGGGTGACGGTGAGGCCGAACGCCCGCTCCAGGATGTCCGCGCAGGCGGCGACCGGCCGCGGGCCGTCCTCGTCGAGCAGGCCGGCGGCCGCCATCTCCCGGTCGAGGGAGTGCGGCTCGCGGCCCCACCGGAACGACGGAAGGACGAGGTCGAAGCCGACCACGTACTCGCCGTCCCGCGCGTGGTGCAGGCCCTGCACCGTCGCGGTGAGACAGGCCGTCACGGCCTCGCCGCCCCCGGCGGTCAGTCGCTGGAGGACGGCGGGGTCGCCGCCCCGGACCGACGAGAGCTCGACGGCGTACGTCCAGCCCTGCGCGGTGCCGACCCGGACGGCGGGCAGGTCCAGGTCCATGGCCTCCCGGTGGGTGCACGCGCCCCGGTCCACCTCGCTGGCGTCCAGCGCGGTCAGCAGCTCCTCGATCCCGGGTCCGCGCACCGCCGTCAGCGTCAGCAGCACGTGGCTGGCCGCCCAGTCGGCGAACCAGTCGAACCGGGACGGCGTCGCCATCAGCAGGAGCCGGGGGTGCCCAGCCAGGCCGCCTCGGCCGGGGGGACGTCGTCGCGCAGGACGGTGCCCTCGATGAGCCCGTAGGGGCGGTCGTCGGCGTGGTAGACGACGTCGGGGTTGTCCAGCCCGAACGCCGAGAGGTCCTGCAGGAAGTGGTGCCGGTTCGGCATCGACATCCGCACCTCGGCGACCTCGCGGTGCCGCTCCAGCACTGCCGCGCCCATCGCGTACAGGGTCTGCTGCAGGGCGAGGGAGTGGGTGGCCGCGAAGGCCTCCAGCAGCGTCGTCCGGACGCCGGCGAACACCTCGTCGAAGTCCAGGTCGGCGGACGTGTAGCGCCAGCGGGCGGTCACCGCCGTCGCCAGGATCCGGTCGCTCGTCTCGGCCAGCGTCGTGTACCGGTCGCGGGGGAAGCCCCGGAACTCCGAGCCGGTGGTCTTGAGGACGACGAGGTCGCGCAGCCCGGCGAGGACGTGCACGTCGGCGCCGTCCACGGTGACCACCGCCGTCCGCACCTCACCGCCGTCGCGCCGGAAGGCGTGCCCGTGCGGCTGCCCGTCCACGGCGATCCGGGCCCAGCCGTGCGCGTCGACCGCCACCCGGGCGCCGCTGATCCAGGGCTGTGCGGCGGCGAAGTGGCGGGCCAGCCGGAGGCCGAACGACTCGACCGCGCCCACGCCGTCGCGGGCGAACGCGAAGACGGTGTTCTTCTGGGTGTCGGTCGGCAGCACGTGCGCGTTGTCGCCCTCGGTGTGCGCGGCGGCGAAGTCGCCGCGCAGGGTGGTGGTGACGTTCAGGTCGACGAGGGTGTGCTGCGGCCGGCTGCGATCCACCGCGACCACGCGGACCTCCGCCTTGCCGTACTGGTTGGGCCCGAGCCGGATCGCCATGCGCGACTGTTGCACGTGGAACGTCGGGTCACCGCACGACGGCGGCGAGCTGCTCCGCGAGCCGCACGACCTGCTGCGTGCCCGTGCCGTCGGGATCCTGTCCGGGTCGTAGATGGCCACGCTGAACCCGCTGCAGCCGGGGACCTCCAGCGCGCCGCGGACACGGCGTCGTGCACCGAGTGGCCGGCGAAGGCGGCGGCCGGCCCCGCTCCGCGCAGCGCCTCCGCGGCCAGCGCCTCGTTGCCCGGCCGCCCGTACCCGTCGAACGGGACCCCGATCAGCTCGATCTCGGCCACGGCTCGTCCGGTCAGCTGCCGCGGTACGTCGAGTAGGCGAACGGCGCCAGGAGCAGCGGCACGTGGTGGTGCTCCCCGGGCTCGCGGACGGCGAAGGTGAGCACCACCTCGGGGTAGAAGGTGTCCCGGCCCTGCTCGGCGAACCACGGGCCGGTGGCGAAGACCAGCCGGTGCGTGCCCGGGCCGGTCGCGGCCTCGACCAGCCGGCAGCGGCCGTCGGCGTCGGTCACCCCCTCGGCGACCAGCTCCTCCCCGACGACCAGCCGGACGGCGACCCCCATGGCCGGCCGGCCGAGCACCGAGTCCAGCACGTGCGTCGACACGCTCATGCCATCGGCTCCGCTCCGGACTCGTTCCGCTCCTCGCTCGCCGGCGCTCGCTGCGATGCTCGCTCGCCCGTCGCCCTCGCGTCTCCGACGAGCCCCCGCACCCGCAGCGCGGTGATCTGCGCCAGCTGCTCGGTCACCTCGGCCCGCTCGGTCTCCTCGTCGTTGCCCAGCCGCCGGTGCAGCTCGGCGAGCATCTCCTCCGGCGAGCGGCCGGCCGCGCGGACGAGGAAGACGCGGCCGAAGCGCTCCTCGTACGCCCGGTTGCCGTCGGCGAGGGCGGCCCGCGTCGCGTCGTCCGCCCCGCCCACCGAGGCCTGCTCCCGCCGGGAGGCCGCGGCCTCGGGGGAGGAGCCCTCCGGCCGGTCGCCGATCCTCGGGTGCGCGGCCAGGGCGACCTCGACCTCCGCCCACGGCAGCCCGCGCGCCACCTGCTCAGCGCGGGCGACGAGCGTGTCGCCGTCGGGATAGGGGCGGCCGGCGACCAGCTCGGCGGCGAACCGCGGCGCGGCGTTGCAGGCCCGCAGCGCCGCGACGGCGCGGTCGGGCGGCCCGGCGTTGAGGTCGTCGAGGGCGGCCATGCCGGGGAGGATGCCAGCACCCCGCGACGGTTTCCGCGGAGAGCGACGTCCTGCGCACCGGCGCGGACGTGGCAGGGTGCGGCCATGGTGGACGTGCGCGTGGACGGGCCGGACGTCGAGCGGGGGGAGGAGGTCCTCACCCCCGAGGCGCTGGCCTTCGTCGCCGCCCTGCAGGCCCGCTTCGGCGCCGAGCGCGACGCGGCGCTGGCCGCCCGCGCCACCCGGCGGGCGGAGATCGCCGCCACCCGGCGGCTCGACTTCCGCCCCGAGACCGCCGAGGTCCGGGACGGCGACTGGCGGGTGCCCCCGCCGCCGCCCGGGCTGGTCGACCGGCGGGTGGAGATCACCGGCCCGACCGAGCCGAAGATGGCGGTCAACGCGCTCAACTGCGGCGCCCAGGTCTGGCTGGCCGACCTCGAGGACGCCAACACCCCGCACTGGGGCAACGTCGTCGGCGGCCAGGTGGTGCTGCGCGACGCCGTCCGCCGGACGCTGTCGCACACCGCCGACGACGGCCGGGAGTACCGGCTGCGGGAGGACGGCGAGCTGCCGACGATCGTGCCGCGCCCGCGCGGCTGGCACCTCCCCGAGCGGCACCTGCTGGTGGACGGCGCGCCGGCGGTCGGTGCGCTGGTCGACGCCGGGCTGTACCTGTTCCACAACGCCCGCGAGCAGCTCGACCGCGGCAGCGGTCCCTACCTCTACCTGCCGAAGATGGAGGGCCACCTCGAGGCGCGGCTCTGGGCGCGGGTGTTCGACGCCGCCGAGCAGGCGCTCGACCTCCCGGCCGGCTCGATCCGCGCCACGATGCTCATCGAGACCATCCCGGCCGTGTTCGAGATGGAGGAGATGCTGCACGCGCTGGGCAGCCACGCCGCGGGCCTCAACGCCGGCCGCTGGGACTACCTCTTCAGCGTGATCAAGGTCTTCCGCGACGCCGGCCCGCAGTTCGTGCTGCCCGACCGGTCGACGGTGACGATGACCGCGCCGATGATGCGCGCCTACACCGAGCAGCTGGTCGCGGTCTGCCACCGGCGCGGGGCGATGGCGATCGGGGGCATGGCGGCGGCCATCCCCAGCCGGCGCGACGCCGAGGCCAACGAGCGCGCCCTGGCGAAGGTGCGGGAGGACAAGACCCGCGAGGCCGGCGACGGTTTCGACGGCTCCTGGGTGGCCCACCCCGACCTGGTGCCGGTCTGCCGCGAGGCGTTCGACGCCGTCCTGGGCGACCGGCCCAACCAGCTCGACCGGCAGCGGCCGGAGGTCGCGGTCACCGCGGAGCAGCTGCTCGACGTCCCCGGCGTGCCGGGGGAGCGGACGATGGCCGGACTGCGGGCCAACGTGGAGATCGCGATCCGCTACCTCGCCGCCTGGCTGGGTGGCAACGGCGCGGTCGCCATCCACGGGCTGATGGAGGACGCCGCGACCGCCGAGATCAGCCGCTCGCAGGTGTGGCAGTGGGTGCGCAACGGCGTCGTCCTGGACACCGGCGACACGGTCACCGCGGAGCTGGTGCGCCGGGTGGTGGAGGAGGAGGTGGCCGGCATCGGCGAGCTCGACCGGTTGGAGGACGCCCGGCGGCTGTTCGAGCGGGTCGCGCTGGCCGACGAGTTCCCCGACTTCCTGACGCTGCCGGCCTACGCACTCGTGCAGTGATGCTGGAGGAAGGCGTCTACGCCGAGCTGGACCGCCGGCTCGCGCCGGTCGACGCGGCCCGCGCGGCCGCCTACCCGGGCGAGCGGCCCGGCCGGCAGCCGGTGCACACCTGCTACGTGCCCGCCGACGCCGTCGTCCCGGGGCTGGCGGCGGCCTGGGGGACGGCGGCCCTCGCCGCCCTCGACGAGCACGGCCTGCCCGACCTCGGCCTGGACCCGGCGCTGGTCGACCAGGTGCTGCCGCGCGTGCGCGCCAAGCTGGCCAGCGAACCGGTCGAGGACCTGCGGGTCGACGCCGAGGACGGCTACCGTGGCACCCCGGAGGCGGAGGACGGCGACGTGCGGGCAGCGGCCGCTGCTCTCGGCGCCGACCTGCGCGCGGGGACGGCGGCGCCGGCGGTCGGGATCCGGGCCAAGTCGCTGGAGGGGGCCACCCGGCGGCGCGGCGTCCGCAGCCTCGACCTGTTCCTCGCCACCCTCGCCGACGCCACCCCCGGGACTCCCAGCCCCGAAGGTCCGGGACGGGCGACCGTCACGCTGCCCAAGGTCACCGACGTCGAGCAGGTGCGCGCCTTCCTCCCGGTCCTGGACGCGCTCGAGGCCGCGCACGGCCTCGCGCTCGATCTCGAACTGCAGATCGAGACCCCGCAGGCGGTCCTCGGCCGCGACGGCGCGGTGACCGCGGTGCGGATGGTGCACGCGGCCGGCCGACGGCTGACCGGCCTGCACCACGGCACCTACGACTACAGCACCGCCCTCGGCATCGCCGCGGCACACCAGGCCCCCGACGCCCCGGCCGCCGACCTCGCCAAGCAGCTGGTGCAGGTCGCCGTCGCCGGCACCGGGGCACGCCCGGTCGACGGCTCCTCCAACGTGCTCCCGGTGGGCCCGCGCGAGCAGGTGCACGCGGCCTGGCGGCGGCACGCGGGGCTGGTCCACCGTGCGCTGGAGCGCGGCCTCTACCAGGGCTGGGACCTGCACCCGGCGCAACTGGTCACCCGGTACGCGGCGACGTACGCCTTCTTCCGGGCCGCGCTGCCGGCGGCCGCGGCCCGCCTGGCCGCCTACCTGGACGGAGTGGACGGCGGGGTCCTCGACGAGCCGGCCACCGCCCGCGCGCTGGCCGCGGTGCTGCTGCGCGGGCTGGACTGCGGCGCCCTCGACGACGCCGAGGTCGCGGCGGCCACGGGCGTCGACCGGGCCACGCTCGATCGCCTCGCCGGGCGGGCCGCGGTCGGCCCCCGAGACGGCGGGACGTCGGCGCCGCCACCTACCATCCCCTCGTGATGCCGCGGTGACCGAGAACGCCGCCGGGCGGACGCTGTTCGCCGACGGTGGTGAGGTCGGGCGCGCCATGGCCGAGCGCGACTGGACGCAGACGCCGCTGGGCCCGCCCGAGCAGTGGCCGTCCGAGTTGCGCAACGTCGTCCGCATCGTGCTGACGTCGCGGTTCTCCATGTGGGCCGCCTACGGCCCGGAGCTGACGACCTTCTACAACGACGCCTACAAGCACGACACCCTCCAGGCGAAGCACCCGTGGGCGCTGGGCCGGCCGGCCCGGGAGATGTGGTCGGAGATCTGGGAGGACATCGGGCCGCGCATCCAGTCCGTGCTCGACACGGGGATCGCCACCTGGGACGAGGACCTGCTGCTCTTCCTCGAGCGGAGCGGCTATCCGGAGGAGACCTACCACACCTTCTCCTACAGCCCGATCGACGATCCCGACGGCCGGCCGCAGGGCATGCTCTGCGTGGTCACGGAGAACACCGAGCGGGTGGTCGGCGAGCGCCGGATGGCCGCCCTCCGGGACCTCGCCTCCGCCATCGCGACCACCCGCACCCGGGCCGACGTGCTGGGCGCCGTGTGCGAGCAGCTCGGGCGGGACCTCGCCGACCTGCCGTTCAGCCTCACGTACCTGTTCGACGGGTCCGGCACGGCGCGGCTCGGCTGCGCGACCGGTGTCGAGCCCGGCTCGGCCGCGGCTCCGGAGGTGATCGAGCCGGGCGACGAGGGCTGGCCGCTGGACCGGGTACTCGCCGGCGAGCAGGTCCTCGTCGAGGACCTCGCCGACCGCTTCTCCGGCCTCCCCACCGGGGCGTGGCAACGGCCGCCGACGCAGGCCGTCGTCGTCCCGATCGCCTCCTCGGCCCAGGACGAGGGGCCGGTGACCGCGTTCCTGGTCGCCGGGCTCAGCCCGCACCGGCGCTACGACGACTCCTACCGCGGCTTCATCGAGCTGGTCGGCAACCAGATCGGCTCCGGCCTGCTCAACGCCGGCAGCTACGAGGCCGAACGCAGCCGCGCCGAGGCGCTGGCCGAGCTCGACCGGGCCAAGACCGACTTCTTCAGCAACGTCAGCCACGAGTTCCGCACCCCGCTGACGCTGATCGCCGGTCCGGTCGCCGAGCTGCAGGCCAGCCCCGTCGCCCGGGCCGACCCCCGGGTGCGCGAGGAGCTCGAGGTCATCGAGCGCAACGCGCTGCGGCTGGGGAAGCTGGTCAACACCCTCCTGGACTTCTCCCGCATCCAGGCCGGGCGGATCGACGCCCGCTTCGAGCCGGTCGACCTCGCCGCCACCACGGCCGAGCTGGCCAGCGTCTTCCGGTCGGCGGTCACCCGCGCCGGCCTGGACTTCACCGTCGACTGCGCGCCGCTGGGCGAGCCGGTGCACATCGACCGGGAGATGTGGGAGAAGGTCGTCCTCAACCTGCTCTCCAACGCGCTGAAGTTCACCTTCACCGGCGGCATCGCCGTGCGCCTCGAGCGCGACGGCGGCGTGGCGCTGCTCCAGGTGAGTGACACCGGCACGGGCATCCCGCCCGAGGAGCTGCCGCGCCTGTTCGAGCGCTTCCACCGGGTCGCGCACGCCCGTGGGCGGTCCGGCGAGGGCAGCGGCATCGGGCTGGCGATGGTCCGCGAGCTCGTCGGCCTGCACGGCGGCAGCATCGATGTGGAGAGCACCCCCGGGAACGGGACGACGTTCACCGTCTCGCTGCCGTTCGGCACCGCGCACCTGCCCGCCGACCGGCTGGCCGAGGCGGTCCCGTCCGCCGCCGGTACCGGGATCTCGCCGGCCGCCGTGCCGTTCGTCGCCGAGGCGCTGCGATGGCTGCCCGACGGCGACCCCGACGGGCCGGCCGAGACCGACCCCCTCCCGCCCGGGAGCGGCGCGGGCCGGGTGCTGGTGGCCGACGACAACGCCGACATGCGCCGCTACGTCGTCCGGCTGCTCGCCTCGCGGTACGACGTCCGGGCGGTCGCCGACGGCCGGCAGGCCCTGGACGCCGCGCTCGCCGACCCGCCGGACCTCGTGGTCAGCGACGTGATGATGCCGGGGCTGGACGGCGTCGAGCTGCTGGCCGCCCTGCGCGCCGACGTCCGGACCGCCCGCGTCCCGGTCCTCCTCCTCTCGGCCCGCGCCGGCGAGGAGGCAGCCGTCGAAGGACTGGCGGCCGGCGCCGACGACTACCTGGTCAAGCCGTTCTCCGCGCAGGAGCTGCTGGCCCGGGTGGGCGCCCACCTGCAGCTGGGCCGGGTGCGGCGGGCAGCCGAGGAGCGGTTCACCGCCACCGCCGACCTGGCCCCTGCGCTCATCTGGGTGGCCGACACCGAGCTGCGCCGCCTGTTCGTCAACCGCGGCTGGTCGGAGTTCACCGGACGGCCGATCGGCGAGGAGCTCGGTCACGGGTGGGAGCACGGGATCCACCCGGAGGACCGCGAGCGCTACGCCGAGGTGGTGGCCGCCGCCACCGCCCGCCGCGACGGCTGGGAGGTCGACTTCCGGCTGCGCCGCACCGACGGCGCGTACCACTGGCTGCTGGAGCGGGCCACGCCCATCGGCGCCGGCGAGACCTTCGCGGGCTACGTGGGCAGCTGCACCGACGTCAACGCCCGCACCCGGGAGACCGCCCGGCAGACCCTGCTGGCCGAGGTCGGCGCCGCACTGGACCGCGAGACGACGGTCGAGGGCCAGACCGGCGCGCTGGCCCGGCTGCTGGTCGAGCGCCGGCTGGCCGACCTGTGCACGGTGCGCCTGGTCGAGGACGACGGCCGGCTCCGCTGGGCCGGGATCGCCGGCCTGGACGGGGGGACGGAGGCGGCGCTGGCCGGGCTGGACCCCGACGTCGGCGTGGGGCCGGAGGTGCTGAGGACCGGCCGGTCGGTGGTGCACCCGACGCTGGCGGGCGCGACCGACCTCGGCCCGGGCCACCCGGCCCTCGCGCCGCCGCTGGCGGTCGCCTCGGTGCTCGCGCTCCCGCTGACCGTGCGCGGGCGGGTGCTCGCCGTCCTCGCACTGGGGCGTCGGGCGGACGCGCCCCTGTACACCGACGACGACCGTGCGCTGCTCGAGGAGGTCGCCGCCCGCGCGGCGCTGGCCGTCGACAACGCGCTGCTGCTGGCCGAGGAGCGCGGCGCGGCCCGGCGGCTGGCCCTCCTGCAGAGGGCCACCGCCGAGCTGTCGGCCGCGACGACGCCCGTCGAGGTGGCGGTCGCCGCGGCCGGGCACGTCCGGCAGCTGACCGGCCCGGAGAGCCGGGTGGCGGTCTACGAGTTCGACCGCTCGCACCGCGCGCTGGCCGCGCTCACGATCGACGGCGGCAGCCCGGAGGGGCAGCGGCTGTGGACCACCCTCCCGCTGTCGCTGTCCCTCCCCGCGACGCGGGCGGTGACCGAGCGCCGGCCGGTGTGGGTCGAGGACGCCTCGGACCGGCCGGCGCTGCCCCCGGACCTGGAGCAGGCGGTCCGGGCCTACGGGCTCGGCGCCATCGTCGCCCTCCCGCTCACCGTCGCCGGGCGCGTGGTCGGCGTCCTCTCGGTCGCCTGGCCGAGGGTGCGGCGGTTCTCCGCCGTCGACCGCGCGATGCTGCTGGCCGTCGCCGAGCAGTGCGCGCAGGCCCTCGACCGCGCCCGCCTCTACCGGGCCGAGCAGGGCATCGCCGAGACCCTGCAGCTGAGCCTGCTGCCGGCCCAGCTGCCCCGGCTCGGGAGGCTCGCGCTGGCGGCGCACTACATCCCGGGCGCCGAGGGCAGCCAGGCCGGCGGGGACTGGTACGACGTCGTCCAGCTGGAGGACGACCGGGTGGCCATCGCCGTCGGCGACGTCGTCGGCCAGGGCCCGGCCGCCGCGGCGGTCATGGGGCAGCTGCGCAGCGCGCTGTCCGCAGCCTTGCTGCAGGGCGCCGGGCCCGCCGACGCACTGGAGCTGCTCGACCGCTTCGCCGCCCGGCTGCCCGGCTCGCTCGCCTCGACCGCGGCCTGCCTCGTGCTCGACGCCCAGACCGGCACGGTCCGGTGGGCGCGGGCCGGTCACCCGCCACCACTGCTGGTGACCCCGGACGGCGCCCGGCTGCTCGACCAGGCCGGCTCCGGGGCCGTGCTCGGCGCTCCGGGGCGGCCACCGTACAGCGAGGGCTGCGTCGACATCCCGGTCGGCGCGACCCTGCTGCTCTACACCGACGGCCTGGTGGAGCGGCGGGGCGAGCTGCTGGACGAGGGGCTGGACCGCGTCGCGTCCACCGCGGCCCGGCACGCGGGTGCGGACCCTGTCCGGCTCACCGACCGGCTGCTGGCCGAGGTGCTGGCCGACGCCGACCAGCCCGACGACGTGGCGGTCATCGCCGCCCGGCTGCTGCCCGCCCCGCTCGACGAGCGGCTGCCGGCCGACCCGGCCCGCCTGGCCGGCGTGCGGCGCGAGCTCGCCGCGTGGGCGGCGGCGGCCGGACTGCCGTACGAGACCGTCGACGACCTGCAGCTCGCGCTGGGCGAGGCGCTGGCCAACGCCGTCGAGCACGCCTACACGGGGGCCGGCGTCGGTGCGGGGGACGGCGCCTGCGCGTACCGGGTGGCCCGCGACCTCGACGGCGGCGTGCTGGTGGAGGTGCGGGACAACGGGGTCTGGCGCCCGCCGCCGGAGGACCGCGGGCACCGCGGCCGTGGCCTGGAGCTGATCACCGCGCTGGCCTCGGACGTCGAGGTGGCCCGCGGGCCGGACGGCGGCGGCACCACGGTCCGCTTCCGCGTGCCGCCGGGTACCGCGGCGCCCGGCGTCCGCCCCCAGCGCGCCGCCCTGCCGGCGGGGGACGGCGGCGCGCACCTGGTGGTCCACCAGGATCGCGGCGGGCCGCGCCTTGAGGTCGTCGGCGAGGTGGACCTGGTCGCGGCCGGCCCGCTCGGCGCGGAACTGGCCCACTGCCTGTCCGGCCTGCCCCGCGGATCGTCGGCGACCCTGGACCTGCGGTCCACCACGTACCTGGCCAGCGCCGGGATCGGGATGGTCCTGCAGCTCCTCGCCCGCGCGGGTGATGCGGACGTGCGACTGGGCGTGCAGACGCAGCACGGAACGCCACCGGCGCGCATACTCGCTCTGGCCGGGCTGGGGGAACAGGTGGCCGAGTGGGCGACGCCCCCGTCTGCCTGACGGTGTGCGCGACCCGCTCCGGCGGGACCCCGGTCCCGCGGAGTGCAGAGTGACGTGGCAGTCGGCCGGTCCCCCCGGCCAGCGAGAGGACGGGCCGGTGGAGAGCACGGTGGGCGAGCACGTGGCGCCGTCCGTCCTCCCGGGTCCGCGCACGGGGTCACCGGACCCGGCGCGGTTCCGCCACGGCGCCGCGGTCGTCGACACCCGGGACGAGCTGCTCGCCGCCGCGCTGCCGTTCCTGGACGCCGGGCTGCGGGCCGGAGACCTGGTCGCGCTGACCTGTCCGCCCGAGACGGCGGAACTGCTCTGCGCGGAGCTGGGCGAGCGCCACCGCCTGGTGCACGAGGACCCCGCCCTCGGCCTGCTCGGTGCGCGGGCACCCGACGTCCTCGGGCGGGCCCGCCGGCTGCTCACGCGGGCGGCGGAGCGCGGGTCGGGTCGGCTGCGGGTCTTCTCCGAGGTCGACTTCGGCGACCACCCGGCGGGCTGGCGGGAAGGGCAGCGGTTCGAGTCGGTGTGCAACCGGATCCTGCGCGACGCCCCGATCACGTCGTTGTGCGTCTACGACCGCGGCCGGCTCCTCTCCTCGGTCGTCGACAGCGCCCGCAGCACCCACCCGGAGCTGGTCCGGGGCGACTCGTGGGCGGTCAACGCCGGCTACCAGGACCCGCTCACCTTCGTCGCGTCGCTGCCGGTGACGCGGGAGCCGGTCGAGGACACCCCGCCGGTGTTCGCCGTCGACGACGCGCCGGTGCTGGCGCAGCTGCGGCACGCCATGGGCGCCGTCCTGGCCGCCCGGGTGCCCGACCGCGAGCAGCGGGAGGACCTCCACCTGGCCACCAGCGAGGTGGCCGCCAACGCCTTCCGGCACGGCGTCCGACCCGTCTCGGCGCGGATCTGGGCGGACCGCACGTCGATGGTGGTCACCATCACCGACGCCGGGCACTCCTTCTCCGACCCGCTGGCCGGTTTCCAGCCGGCGCACGGCGACGACCTCAGCCGCGGCGGGATGGGCCTGTGGCTCGCCCGCAAGCTGTGGGACTCCGTCGACCTGCTGCCCGGGCCCGGCGGCTTCACCGTCCGGTTGAGCGCGCGACTGCGCTGAGTTCCGTTCCGACACCTCCCCGTGCTTGACGGCGGCGATTCCTCACTGTTGAGGTACCTGGTGTGATCGTGGTGACGGCGGCGGGCGGGCAGACGGGGAGCGCCGTCGTCCGGGCCCTGCGGAAACGCGGCGAGCAGGTGCGCGCGGTCGTCTCCCGGCGCGGTCCCCGCCCGGAGCTGACCGAGCTCGGTGCCGAGGTGGTCGTCGCCGAGCTGACCCAGCCGATGCCGTGGGCCGACGTGCTCGACGGCGCCGGCGCGCTGTACCTGATCTGGCCGAACTTCGACCCCGACGAGGCCGAGGGGGCCGCCGCGATCTTCGGCGAGGCGCGGCGGGCCGGCGTCCCGCGCGTCGTCTACCACTCGGTGCTGCGGCCGCAGGTTCGCTCCATGCCCCACCACGCCGCCAAGGACCGCGCCGAGGAGGCGCTCGACGCGGCCGGGCTGGCCTGGCGGGTGCTGCAGCCGTGCGCCTACGCGCAGAACCTCGACGACCAGCTGCCGGAGGTGGCCCGCAGCGGCCGGCTGCGCAGCCCGTGGGGACTGCGCACCGGGCAGTCGCTGGTCGACCTCGCCGACGTCGCCGAGGCCGCGGCCGTGCTGCTCACCGAGGACGGCCTGGACGGCGGCACGTTCGAGGCGGCCGGCCCGGAGCCGCTGCCCGCACCGCGGCTGGCCGAGCTCATGGGCCAGCGCCTCGGGCGTGAGGTGACCGTGGAGGACGTCGTCCCGCGCGGCGAGGTGCCTGCCGCGTACGCCGGCCGCTGCCGGCGGCTGATGTTCGACCACTACCGGTCGCACGGCTTCGCCGGCAGCCCCCGCGTGCTCACCGCGCTGCTCGGCCGCCCGCCGCGGAGCTACGCCGAGCACCTGGCCGACGTGGCGCTCCCGGCGTGAGGGACCCCGCCGGCGAGGACGCCGTCGACCTGATCCTCGAGCAGTGGGCGCGGGAGCGGCCCGACCTCGACTGCAGCCCCATGGGCGTCATCGGCCGGATCAGCCAGCTGCAGCGGGAGGTCTACCTGGCGCAGCGGGCCACGTTCGCCCGGCACGGGCTGGACGCGCCGTCGTTCGACGTGCTGGCGGCGCTGCGGCGGGCCGGCGCGCCCTACCAGCTGACCCCGACGGCGCTCATGCGCACCGCGCTGGTGACCTCGGGCGCGATCACCCAGCGGCTGGACCGGCTGGAGGAGCGGGGGCTGATCACCCGCGAGCGCAGCGAGGCCGACGGGCGGGCCGTCGTCGTCACGCTCAGCGAGGCCGGCCGCGCGGCCCTGGACGCCGCGCTGCCCGACCACCTGGAGACCGAGCGCCGGCTGCTCTCCGGCCTGTCCAACGGCGACCGGGAGCAGCTGGCCGGGCTGCTGCGCCGGCTGCTGGTCGCCCTCGGCCGGGTACCGCAGCGCCCCTGACCCCCGGGTCCTGACCGGCGCTTTCCGCGGAAATCGACGGCGGCGGTTTCCGCGGAGAGCGTCAGATGCCGGGGACGTCCCCGGGCTCGAGGTCGGGGCGGACCCGCACGAAGCGCAGCGGGTGCCGGAAGACGCCGGCCTGCAGCGCGGCGTCCGCGGCGACCTCGACGACGGCGTCCGGCGCCACCCGGGTCAGCGGCACCGACAGCCGGCCGCCGCCGAAGCGGCCCGTGCCGATCCGGTCGGGCCACGGGTGGTCCGGTCCGGCCGGCCGGAGGACGGCGGCCAGCTCGGCGGCCTGCGCGGGGGACAGCGGGCTGCTGCGGCCGACGACGACGAGCTCGCCGTCGCGGTACCGCCCGGCCACCAGCTGGCTGGGCCGCTCGATGGGGCCGATCACGCCGCCGGCGACCACCTCGGTCGTCTCCCAGGACTTGACCTTGACCCACTCCCGCCGACCGGGCGCGTAGCGGGTGCCCGCACCCTTGGCGACCAGGCCCTCGACACCCGCGGCCCGCCAGTCGGTGGACCACTGCCGCGCCTCGTCGGGGTCGGTGGTGGCGGGGCAGAGCTGCATCGGCGGCGCCCACCGCCCGGCCAGCTCCTCCAGCGCGGCCCGCCGCTCGCGCAGCCGGCGGCGGCGCAGGTCGGCACCGCCGAGGGCGAGCAGGTCGAAGGCGACGTAGGAGGCGGGGGCGGCGGCGACGAGGGCGCCGATCCGGCCGGGCGGGGTGACCATGCGCCGCTGCAGCAGCCCGAAGTCCAGCCGGGAGCCGTTCCACACGACGACCTCGCCGTCGACCACCGTGCCCGGAGGCACCTGGGCGACCGCGGCGGCGGCGACGTCCGGGAAGCGGTCGGTGAGGTCGCGGCCCTGCTTGGACCACAGCCGGGTACTGCCGCCGGTGCGGACGACGACCAGCCGGTAGCCGTCCCACTTCGGCTCGTAGAGCACTCCGCCGGGCAGCGCGTCGGCCCGCGGGATGTCGCGGACGGCCTTGGCCAGCTCCACCGCGACCGGCCCGGCCAGCTCGGGCGGGACGTCGGGCAACCCGGGGACGGACAGCGGCACGCCGGTCAGCCTGGGGGGTGCCGGGCCGCTGCGCAGGGCGCTGAGCTGCTTCTTCACCCCTTCGTGGCAGGTCGCCACGCTGCGCGAGGATCCCGGCGGGCGGCACGTCGTCCCCCGGCGGGTCAAGTCACGATCGGGTGACGGGGCAGCGAGTGACGTCTCCGCCACACCGGGGATTCAGGGGGCTCCGGCGCGGTTGAGAGCTCCACGAAGCCGTCGTGAGGAGCTCTCCGTGTCCCGTCCCGTCCTGCAGGTCGTCGCCGCCAGCACACGCCCCGGCCGGCGGGGTCTCGCCGTCGCCCGCTGGGTGACCCGCCTGGCCGAGGTGCACGGGGGCTTCGACGTCGAGCTGGTCGATCTCGCCGAGGTGGGGCTGCCGGTGTTCGACGAGCCGCACCACCCGCGGCTGCAGCAGTACGTGCACCAGCACACGAAGGACTGGAGCGCGACGGTCGCCCGCGCCGACGCCTTCGTCTTCGTGACCCCGGAGTACAACCACTCCTTCCCGGGCGCGCTGAAGAACGCGCTGGACTTCCTCTCGGTCGAGTGGGCCGACAAGGCGGCCGGCCTGGTGACCTACGGCGGCGTCTCGGCGGGGCTGCGCGCGTCCAGTGCGCTCAAGCCGGTGCTCGGCGCCCTGCGGGTGCTGCCGGTGGTCGAGGCGGTGTCGGTGCCGTTCTTCGCGCAGTTCCTCGACCAGGACGACGAGTTCTCCCCCAACGCCGAGCTGGAGGCCGGCGGCAAGGCGATGCTCGACGAGCTGCAGCGGGTCACCGCCGCGCTGCGCCCCCTCCGGGCCGCCTGAGCCCGAGCTCACCCGCCGCCCGGCTCGCGGTGTCACCCTGGAGGGGATGACGGAGCGCAAGCCGCCCGGGATGTCGTTCGAGACCTGGGTCGATCAGCAGCTCGCGCAGGCGCGGGCCCGCGGGGCCTTCGACGACCTCGACGGTGCCGGCCGGCCGCTGCCCCGCCGCGAGCGGGAGCAGGGCAGTTAGGACTGGGCCCTGGACTGGGCCCGGCGGCAGGCGGCCGACCCCCGCGACCTGCTGCCGCCCGGCATGGCGCTGCGCAGGGAGCGCGACGAGCTGCCCGGGCGGGTGGCCGGGCTGCCCTCCGAGGCCGCCGTCCGCGCGCTCGCCGAGGACTACAACGCCCGCGTCGAGGCCTTCTGGCGCCGTCCGCAGGAGAGCCGGTGGGCGCCCGTGCCCGGCCTGGCCGACGTCGAGGCGCTCGTCGCGCACTGGCGGGCCACCCGTCCGCCGCCTCCGCCCCCCGAGGTCCCGGCTCCGCCGCCGCGTCGCCGGTGGTGGCACCGGCGACGATGATCGGCGGATGCGCTTCGTGCTCGAGGTGGACCTGGACGCCGGGGCTCTGGCCGGGGACGACCGGGCCGCGGAACTGGGCCGGATCCTGCGGTACTGGGGCGGCAGCATGAAGCAGGTGCCGCTGGACGCCGGCACCCGCCAGGACCTCTACGACAGCGGCTACACCGCGGTCGGGTCCTGGCGGGTGGAGGAGAGCTGACACCTGCCGGAGCGGCGGTCAGGCGGCGGCGGGCACCCGGTCGAGGAAGCCCAGCACGGCCCGGATCCGGCCGTCCCCGTCGGTGACGGCGACGTCGAAACCGGCGATGGGCGCCTCCGCCCCCTCCGGCCCGAGGTGCCACGTGAAACGCACCTGGTCGTGGTGGGCGTCGACCGGCCCGGCCAGCCGGAACACGAAGCCAGGGAACTGCGCCTGGACCGCCGCGATGGTGGCCGCGATGGCCTCGCGACCGGCCACGTCGGCCAGCGGGTCGGTGTACCGGGCGTCCTCGGCGAACACCTCCTCGACCAGGACCCGTCGGGCGGCGGGGTCGGTCTCGTTCCAGGCGGCCAGGTAGCGGGCGGCGGTGTCGGGCGAGGCGGTCATGGTGGTTCTCCTCTCGGTGGGGCGGATCAGGAACGCCGCAGGCCGGCGGCCTGCAGGACGGCGAAGGCGGCGACGACGGCGGCCTGCAGGACCAGCCAGACGGCGCCGACGGTGGACGGCGTGCCGAGGTCGGCGATCACGACCACGACGGAGCCGGCGGCCCACAGCAGGTTGGCGCCGACGACGGTCCGGACGGCGGGCGCGACCGGCCGGTCGCCGACCAGCCAGACGGCCGCGGCGTAGACCAGCAGGAAGACGCCGACCCCGCGCAGGACGCCGTCCGGCAGGCCGAGCAGGTCGGCGAGCGGGCCGGCGGCCAGCAGGTAGGCCGCGCCGTTGAGGCCGGTGACGACGGCGTCGAGCCGCAGCGCGAGGCGGAGCAGGGACGCCGGAGCGGGAGCGGTGGTGGTTGTCATGGCGACCACGCTGGCGCGGCTCGCGCGGCCGGTCGATTACCTGCGAGGTAAGCGACGGGCCCGCCCGCCGTCGCTAGCGTCGCAGCCGTGACCGCCGTCGAGACCCGGCCCCCCGTGGGCGAGCTGCTGCGCGACTGGCGGCAGCGGCGCCGGCTCAGCCAGCTCGACCTCTCCAGCGAGGCGGGGGTGTCGGCCCGTCACCTGAGCTTCGTCGAGACCGGGCGGGCGCGGCCGAGCCGGGAGATGGTGCTGCACCTGGCGGAGCAGCTGGAGGTGCCGCTGCGGGAGCGGAACGAACTGCTGCTGGCGGCCGGGTATGCGCCGGTCTACGGACGGCGGCGGCTCGACGACCCCGACATGGCCGCCGTCCGGACCGCGCTGGACCTCGTCCTGACCGCCTACGAGCCCTACCCCGCGCTCGTCGTCGACCGCGGCTGGCACCTGGTGGCCGGCAACCGCAGCCTGGCGCTGCTGACCGCCGGCACGGACCCGGCCCTGCTCGTGCCGCCGGTGAACGTGCTGCGGCTCGGCCTGCACCCGCGCGGGCTGGCGCCGCGGATCCTCAACCTGCCGCAGTGGCGCACCCACCTGCTCACCCGGCTGGCCCGGGAGGCGCACCTGACCGCCGACCCCGCCCTGGCCGCCCTGCACCGGGAGCTGGCGGCGCTTCCGGGTGGCTCGGACCGCCGGCCGCCCGACGGCATCGCCGTGCCGCTGCGGCTGCGGCACGGGGACGACGTGCTGTCCTTCCTCAGCACGGTGACGACGTTCGGCACCGCCGTGGACCTGACGGCGGCCGAGCTCTCGGTGGAGGCGTTCCTGCCGGCGGACGCGCACACGGCCGAGGTGCTCCGTCACATGCCTTGACGGAAATATGCCGAGCGAGGCATGCTCGGGCCGTGCGCGAGGCGACGTGGGCGGCGCTGCTCGACCCCCACCGGCGGCGGGCGCTCGCCCTGCTGCGGGAGCGACCGAGGGCCGTCGGTGAGCTGGTCGGCGCCCTGGGTCTGAGCCAGCCGGCCACCTCCAAGCACCTGCGGGTGCTCCGGGAGGCCGGCCTGGTCCGGGTGGTCCCCGACGCCCAGCGCCGCATCTACGCGCTGGACCCGGCCCCGCTCGCGGAACTGGACGCCTGGCTGGCGCCCTACCGGGCGCTGTGGAACGACCGCCTCGACGCACTCGGCCGCCACCTCGACGAGAACCCGGAGACGTGATGGACCTCGGCACCTACATCGAGTACGACGGGCGGCCCGCCGTCCGCTTCCAGCGCACCTACGCCCACCCGGTGAAGCGGGTCTGGCGGGCGGTCAGCGACCCGGCCGAGCTCGCCGCGTGGTTTCCCTCGCAGGTGCGGCTGGAGCAGCGGACCGGTGGCACGATCACCTTCACCGGTGATCCGTACGCCGAGGACGAGACCGGCACGGTGCTGGTCTACGACCCGCCGCACCGGTTGTCCTTCACCTGGTACGACGACGTGATCCACCTGATCGTCGAGCCCATGGACGGCGGGCACAGCTCGCTGACCCTGGTCGACGTGCTCGACGAGGCGCAGGCCGCGGCGCGCAACGCCAGCGGCTGGTTCGTGTGCCTCGACGAGCTGGCCACGCTGCTCGAGGGCCGGACGGGGGCGGGCCCGCACGGCGAGGGGGCCGTGCCGTGGGAGCCGGTGTACGAGGCCCACGTGCAGGCCGGGCTGCCGTCGGGGGTCGAGATCCCGGACGCCGCGCCCCGCACCTGACCCGCCCACAGTGCTCGTGCTCTGCCCACCGTGGTGGGCAGAGCACGAGCACCCGTGGGAACGCTGCGCGCGGTCGTCGTCGCGTGGGGTAGTAGGTCCCTTCCCCCGGGTGCTCCGGGCCGCAACGGTGGTCTCCGTACGTATCGGCCTCGGTCACAGGAGGTCACCTTGACCTGGACCGCGTCCTCTCGGGGACTGCTCGGCGTCGGTGTGGCGGTGGTGGTCGCCGCCTGCGGGGGGTCCGCTCCGCAGGCGGAGGGGACGCAGGCGCAGTCCTCGTCCGGGGCGGCAGAGACCGAGGAGCCGGTCGCGTCCGGCGGGGACGACGTCCCGCCCGAGGGCGGTGCTGCCGCGGGCGGTGGAGACTCGGCGACCCCTGCGGACGGGGGCGGAACGGGGGCAACCGGCGGTGAGAGCCCGTCGACCGGGGCGTCCGGTGGCGACGACAGCCCGCCGCCGGCCTCCGGTGGCGGCCGGGAGCCGCCGCCGGCGTCGGGTGGCGACGAGCAGCCGCCGGCCTCGGGCGGAGCGCAGCCGCCGCCGGCTCCCAAGAGCGAGGTGGAGCCGCCGGCTCCGAAGAGCGAGGTGGAGCCGCCGCCCGCCTCCGGTGGAGGAGGCGACACCGGGTCCCGTCCGGGATCGCCGGACCAGGTCCCCGGTGGCACGTCCGGAGGGGAGACCGAGCCGGGCCGGCAGGGAACGCCCATCGAGATCCCCGTCTTCGAGGACAGGGGGCGACCCCATGACGGCGACCTCGAGACCAACCTCGAGCAGAGGTGCGCGACGGTCTGCACGATCGTGTTCTCCCCGGACGTCGAGCCCGACGAGAACTCCCCGTTGTGCGTGGCGGACTTCTCGTACAGCAAGGAGCCCGAGGGCGGGCTGATCCAGCAGGACACCGTGGTGACCGTGCTCCTCACTGCCGCTGCCTGCGGGTCGTCCGGTGAACAGCAGTCGGCTGGATGACCGCGACCCGGGTACGTCCCCAGACCTCC
Organism: Geodermatophilus sp. CPCC 205761; assembly: GCF_051383655.1. Taxonomy (NCBI): domain Bacteria; kingdom Bacillati; phylum Actinomycetota; class Actinomycetes; order Geodermatophilales; family Geodermatophilaceae; genus Geodermatophilus; species Geodermatophilus sp. CPCC 205761. Next base: position 37,535 of record NZ_JALPKQ010000018.1, on the reverse strand, counting down.
GGCGCCCGTCGGTCGCGGCCGGGCTGGCGACGGGCGGAGCACTGGCGCCGCGCGGCCCGGACCGCGTGGCGACGGTCCGAGCAGAGCGGGCGCCGACCGGCCGCTGTCGACGAGGACGTCGCCGCCGGCGATGCGCTACCGCAGGTCCTCACGACCGTCGGCGCGGTCATCGCCCCCACGACGGCCATCACGGCCCTGCTGCTGTACTTCGGCCGGCAGCACGCCAACGCCTTCTTCGGGTACTTCGGCGTCAACTTCACCGTCCTCGACCTGACGCCGAACGACTTCCTGGTGCGCAGCGCGGACGGGCTGTTCATGCCCATCGCCGTGGCGGCCTCGTGTGCCCTCGGTGGGCTGTGGGCGCACCGGTTCGCCGTGCGCCGGCTGCCTCGCGACCGGCGGCGTGCGGCCCTCGGGCGCGCCGCCCCGGTGGTGGGCGGTTTCGGCGGGCTGCTGGTGGCTGTCGCGGCTGTCGCCGTGGTCAGGGGTCCCGGCTGGCCACGCCGGTTCCCCGAGGCCGGCGGACTGGCCCTCTCGATCGGGGTGGTGCTGCTGGTCTACGCCGTCCACCTGGCGCGTCAGGCGCGTGACGGCCGGCGTGGTCCGGGCCTCTCCGGGAGCGGGCTGGCCGAGTGGGCCGCCGCGTTCGTGCTGATCACCGTGGGGCTCTTCTGGGCGGTGAGCACCTACGCGCGCGGCGTCGGCCTCGGTCGGGCCGCCCAGCTGGAGGAGGGCCTGGCCGGGTGGCCCGACGCCGTGGTCTTCAGCGAGCGGGACCTGCGCATCGACGTCCCGGGGGTCGACCCGGTGACCTGCGCGGACCCCGAGGGTGCCTACCGCTTCCGCTACGACGGCCTGAAGCTGGTCCAGCAGGCCGGCGACCACTACCTCCTGCTGCCGGAGGCGTGGGCGCCGGAGTCCGGGGCCGCCGTCCTCCTCCCGCGCACCGACGCGGTCCGGCTGGAGTTCGCCCTCCCCGGGCGGGAACCTCCGGCCGCCTGCTGACCCGGACCCCGAGGGGCAGAAATGGCCATTTCTGCCCCTCGGCGGCCTAGAGGACGTCGAACTCGTTGAACGCCGCGCCGCCGGAGAGCGCCGCGTAGCCGGGGCCGCGGTCGAAGAACGGCTCGTCGCCGGTGCGGGCGGCCCGCCGCTCGGCGCGCAGGTCCTCGGTGGCGGCCACGTCGGCCGAACCGTCGTCCCGGACCACCACGCCGTAGTCCTCGCGGGCGCCGGTCACCGACACCTTCCGCCAGGCGATGTCCCGCAGGACCTCGTCCACCGGCCGGTCCAGCGGGTCGCCCCAGCCGCCGCCGCCCGTCGTCCGGATGCGCACCACCGTGCCCGCCGTCAGCGGCTCGGCGTCGGCGAGTGCGTCGACGTCGTGCTCGCCGGGGCCGCCGGGGTCGACGGTGATCTGGAACGGCCGCCCGGCCTTGCCGCCCTTCACGCCCCAGCAGGCCAGGATCGAGCGGTCGGCGATCGACATGAAGTGCGCGTCGCGCAGCACCCGGATGTGCTTCTCGTACCCGCAGCCGCCGCGGTAGCGCCCCGGCCCGCCCGAGTCCAGGGCCAGGCCCAGCCGCTCCACCCGCAGCGGGAAGCGCCCCTCGGTGAACTCGGTGGGCAGGTTCCGCGAGTCCGGGACCACGTGGATGGTGTCCTCGCCGTCGGCGTAGTACCGGCCGCCGGAGCCCCCGCCGAGCACCTCGCGCATGAGGTACGGCTGCCCGTCGGCGTCGGTGCCGTAGACGCCGGTGTAGCGGATCGTCTCCTGGTCGGCGGGCATCCGGCCGCCGGTCGCCTTGGCGAGCACCCCGGCCAGCACGCCGAGCAGCCGCAGGATGACGAAGGTCCGCGCGTTCGTCGGCGCCGGGAAGATCGGTGTGAGCAGCGTGCCCTTCTCCGGGAACCGCATCTCGATCAGCGGGACGACGCCCTCGTTGACGTCGAGTTCGGCCATCCGCTCGGGCGTCTGGGCCAGGTTGCGCAGGATCGGCGCCAGCCACTTCTTGAGGAAGTTGCCGTCGGCGTAGTCGCCGCAGTGGTTGATCGGGCCCTTGGCCTGCGGGCCGGTGCCGGTGAAGTCGATGACCAGCGGGGTCTCCCGGGTGGAGTCCATGGTCAGCGTGATCCGCTGGCGGTGCAGCTGGGGTTCCTCGACGCCGTCGTGCTCGGCGTAGTCCTCCCAGACATAGGTGCCGTCGGGGATCTGGGAGAGGATCTCCCGCCGGTAGACCTCGGTGGAGTTGGCCAGGATCGCGTCGAAGCACGCCTCGACCGCGTCCACGCCGTACCGGTCGAACAGCTCGCCCAGGCGGCGGGCGCCGGCCAGGCAGGCCGAGCACTCGGCGTCGAGGTCGGCGGCCAGCGAGTCCGGCATCCGCGAGTTGCGGGTCATGATCTTCAGCGCGCTCTCGTTGGGCACGCCGCGGTCCCACAGCTTGATCGGGGGGACCATGAGGCCCTCCTCGTACACGCTGGTGGCCGCCGACGGCATGGAGCCGGGCACCGCGCCGCCGATGTCGTCGTGGTGGCCGAACGCCTGGATGAACGCGACCACCTGCGCGCCGCCATCCGCCCCGTCTCCCGGTCGCGCGGCGAACACCGGAACGGTGACGCACAGGTCGGGCAGGTGGCCGATCCCGCCCTCGGACAGGTAGACGTCGTTGTGGAAGAAGACGTCGCCGACGTTCATCGTCTCGATCGGGTAGTCCCGCACCACCGGGTGCACGAGCGCCGAGTACGAGCGGCCGGTCAGCTTGCGCAGCTGCCGGTCGTGGATGCCGGCGCGGAAGTCGTGCGCGTCGCGGATCATCGGCGACCGCGAGGTGCGCCCGATGGAGGTCTCGACCTCCTTCTCGATCGCGGCCAGCGTGCCGGCGACGATCTCGACGAGCACCGGGTCGGCCGCGACCTTGCCGTTCGTCAGGGTCCCGGAAGGGCCATCGTGGCCACTGTTGCCCTGGACCGCGGTCATCGGTCGGTCTCCTTCGTGAGCAGCAGGTTGCCGTGGGCGTCCACGGTGACCCGGAAGCCGGGGTGCACGGGCACGGTCGAGCCGAACTCCTCGATGACCGCCGGGCCGCTGACGACGTCGCCGGGCCCGAGGTCGGGCCGGTCGTACGTCGGGGTGTCGACCCAGTCGTCGAAGAACACCCGCCGCGAACCGGTGACGGCGCGCTCGACGCCGCCGTCCTCGGCCGGCAGCTCCACCATGTCCGGACGGCGGATCGGCCCGATCCCGCTCACGCGGAGGTTGACCCACTCGACGGCCTGGCGGGGGTCGTCGGCGAAGTCGTAGCCGTAGAGCTGGCGGTGCGCGGCGTGGAACGCCTGCGCGACGTCCTCGGCGGCCACGGCGTCCAGGTCGCCCTCGGCCACCGGCACCCGCACCTCGAAGGCCTGCCCGACGTAGCGCAGGTCGGCGGTGCGCTGCATGCGCTGGGCTCCGCGGTCGAAGCCCTCGCCGTCCAGCGCGATCTGGGCCTGGCCCTCGAGGGCGGCGTACACCGCGCGCACCCGGTCGAGGTCGAGGTCGGCGTGCCTGGAGACCACGGTCTGCACGTAGTCGTTGCGGACGTCGACGGTGAGCAGCCCGAAGGCACTGACGTTGCCCGGGTTCGGCGGGACCAGCGTGCGCGGCAGGTTGAGGATGTCCATCAGCCGGCAGGCCAGCAGCGAGCCGGAGCCGCCGAACGTGGTCAGCGTGAAGTCGCGGACGTCGAGGCCGCGGGCGACGGTCACCTGGCGCAGCGCGTTGGCCTGGTTCCAGGCGGAGATCTCGAGGATGCCGGTCGCGGTCCGCTCGAGGTCCATGTCGAGCTCGGCCCCGAGCGCGGCGAGGCCCTTCGTCGCGGCGTCGACCGACAGCGGGATCTCCCCGCCCAGCAGGTGCGGGGGGATCCGGCCCAGGACGACGTGCGCGTCGGTGACGGTCGGCTGGTCGCCGCCGTCCGGGTAGCACATGGGGCCGGGGTCGGCGCCGGCCGACTTGGGGCCGACCTTGAGCGTGCCCTCCGGGGACAGCCAGGCGATCGAGCCGCCGCCGGCGCCGACGGTGACGACGTCGATCATCGGGATCTTGGACGGGTAGTCGCCGACCGAGCCCTCGGTGGTCAGCGTCGGTTCGCCGTCGATGACGACGGTGACGTCGGTCGAGGTGCCGCCGCCGTCGCAGGTGAGCACCCGGTCGAAGCCGGCGGTGCCTGCGATCAGGGCGGCGCCCAGCGCGCCGGCCGCGGGGCCCGACAGCATCGTGGTGATCGGCTGGTGCACGACCTCGCCGGCGCTGAGCACGCCGCCGTTGCTCTTCATCACGTAGAACGGCACGCCCGGGGCGATCTCGTCCAGCCGGGTGCGGATGTTGGTGACGTAGGCGCCGACCTTCGGCTTCACCGCGGCGTCGACCAGCGTGGTCACCGACCGCTCGTACTCGCGGTACTCGCGCAGCACCTCGCTGGACAGCGAGACCACCGCGTCCGGGTGCTCCTCGCGGATGACCTCGAGCATCGCCCGCTCGTGCGCGTCGTCGGCGTAGGCGTGCAGGAAGCAGACGCCGATGGTGGAGATGCCGGCGTCCCTGAAGAAGCGGGCGGCCGTGCGGGCGTCGTCGGCGTCGAAGGGGCGGATCTCCTCGCCCCTGTGGTCGAGGCGGCCGCGCACGGTGCGCACCAGGTCGGCCGGGACGATCCGCGGCGGCTTGACCCAGAAGTAGCTGTTGCCGTACCCGTCGGGCACCGACTGGCGGGCGATCTCCAGCACCGACTCGTAGCCCTCGGTGGTGATGAACCCGATCCGGTCGAGCTTGCCCTCGAGCAGCTGGTTGGTGGCGACGGTCGTCCCGTGGCTGACGGCGGTGACCGCGCCGCCCGGCAGGTCCATCAGGCCCAGCACCTTGCGGACTCCGGTGAGGAAGCCCTCGGCCGGGTCGGCCGGGGTGGACGGCGTCTTGGTGGTGGTGGTCTGCCCGGTCTCCTCGTCCACCGCGACGACGTCGGTGAACGTCCCTCCGGTGTCGATGCCGATGCGGACCCGGCGGGGCGGCGCGCTCATGCAGGTACCTTAGCGTTGAGATACCCGCCCGGGAAGGTGTGGCGCTCAGTCGGTGATGTCGACGGCCGTGAGCGACACCTGACGGAACGCGGCGAGCCGCTCGGCCTCGGCGCCGACCGCCGCGCGCAGGTCCGCTCCGAGCGGCTGCCACGGCTCGACCGTGACGGTCAGCGCCCTGCCGGCCTTCCGCGGCCGCCAGGTTCCGGCGATCTCACCGTCGACGAGGACGGCGCCGGGGCGGCCCAGCGTCGGCCAGAGCGCCTTGGCCCGGTGCCGCTCGGGCACCAGCAGGTCGCGGTCGCGCGCCTGCAGGAAGAGGTCGAACGGCCCGAGCAGCCGGGTGCCGGACGCGGCGGGCACCGCATCGAGCCGGCCGGCGTCCGCGGCCAACAGCCAGCGCCGCTCGCCGTCCACCGGCACCTCCACGGCGTCCTCGGGCCACCGGGCCTGCACCTCCCTGACCGGCGCGTCGAGGTACCCGGCCACGAGCTTCGGGGTGGCCGGGCCGAGCAGCCGCAGGTACCCGCGGACGACGTCCAGGCGCTCGGGCACGGTGTCGGCGGGCGCGAGGCCGGCCGCCGGGCGCAGCACCGGCGGCGAGGTGCCCGGCTCCAGTTCCAGGCCGGCGCGCAGGGCGGCCAGGCGGAACGGCATCTCCCAGGGGTGGACGGCGTCGCACGGGCGGCAGTACCGCAGGTGCGGATCGTCGAGCATCCGGGTCAGCCGGCCGGAGACCTCGCCCTTGACCGTCGGCGCCGTGACCACCTCGCGCATGGCACCGGCGATGGTGTCGAGCGCGGCCAGGACCGGGATGCCCGCGGCCCGCAGCGGCCGGGCAGCGTCGTAGATCCGCTTGCCCGCGTCGGCCTCGGAGAACGGTGCGGTGGCCGCGGCGACGGCGGGGAGGTCGGCCCGGCGGTACACGTGCGGGGCGCCGCGGATCGTCCACACGGTGACCAGCGCGTCGGCGTCCAGGCCGGCGACGTCGACCCCGCGCAGCGCCAGCGCCCAGAGCGCGCCGTCCGGGCCGGTGTCCTGTGCACCGAGGTCCAGCACAGCGGTGTCGGCCGGCGTGCCGGCCGCCCGGTCGAGTTGCTGCGCGTGCACGCGGAGGTCGAGGACCCGCCGACGGGTGAGGGGATCCGCCACGCCCGGGACGGTAGTGCCCGGCACCGACACCGGCGTCGCGCGTTGTTGCCGAGATGTGATCGTGGTCTCATGCCGGGGCGGCGCGCCGGGGGGCGCGTCACGAGGAGGCGGTCGGGGTGGAGCCCTCCCTGTCCGAGGAGTTCGTCGCTGCGACCGGGGCGCTGCTCGCCGTGATCGGTGCCGACGAGCGGATCCTGCTCGCCAACCCGGCGCTCCAGCGGTTCACCGGCCGCACCGCCGACGAGTTGCTCGGCCGGTTCTTCTGGGAGGTCTGGGTCCTCCCCGAGCACGTCGAGCTGGCCCAGGACGCGATCACGCGGGCCATCGCCACAGGCACGGCGCAGCCGCAGGAGGCCGACTGGCTGACCGGGGACGGCGGCCGGCGGCGGGTGGCGATGCACAACGACGTCCTCCGCGACTGTTCCGGCCGGCCGTACGCGGTCGCCACCCTCGGCATCGACGTCACCGACCAGCGGCAGCGGGAGGCCCGGCTGCACCAGCGGGCCGAGACCGACCGGCTGACCGGCATCCCGCACCGCGGGGCGCTGTTCGACGCCCTCCGCCGGCACCTGGACCCGGTCGACGGCGCCGGCTGCGCCGTGCTGTTCTGCGACCTGGACCGGTTCAAGGTGGTCAACGACGACCACGGGCACGGCGTCGGCGACCGGCTGCTCAGCTCGGTCGCCGGCCGGCTCAGCGAGCTCGTGCGCGCGGGCGAGGTCGCGGCCCGGTTCGGCGGCGACGAGTTCGTCCTCCTGGTCCCCGGCGACGACCCGGAGCGGGTGTCGGCGCTCACCGGGCGGGTGGCCGCCGCGCTGGCCGCCCCGTTCGACGCCGCGTGCGGGCCGCTGTCGGTCGGGGTGAGCGTCGGTGTGGCGGTGGGCCGCCCGGGGGAGTCACCCGACGAGCTCATCGCCCGGGCCGACCGGGCCATGTACGGCAGCAAGACCCACCGCCGCCGGCGCATCGCCGCCGACGGCGCGGCTCAGCGCTCCGGCCGGCCGATGCCCACGGCGTAGAGCACCGCGAGGACGGCGCCCGGCGGCCCGGCCACCCAGACCCACCACGGGTGGACGAAGGTCCCGGTGGTCACCGACACCAGCGTCCAGACGACGAGGTTGATCGCCACGACGCTCGCCCAGACGATCGTCAGGACGCGCATCGCCGTGCCGCCGGCGTCGTTCGAGAAGCGCCGGCCCAGGGGTGGCGGCGGCGGCGGGGGCGCGGGCGGCTCCGGCAGGTCCCGCGTGACCCGGGCCAGCTCGCCGCGCGTGCGCGAGGACCACACCGACTGCACGCGGGCGTCGAACTCGTGCAGGTCGAGCTGGCCCGCGGCCACGGCCCGTCGCAGCTTCTCCTGCACCTCGGCCCGCTCGGGGTCCGAGACGCGCATCTCGTCGGGGCGCACCGGGTCGTTCACCCCTCGATCGTGACACTCGATCGCGCGCCGTCGGCCGATGACTTCCGCGGACGGCGCGGGTCTGACCCGACGTGATCATCGTGTCGGGGACACTGACCGTGCGGCCGGAAGACCGGGACGGCTACCTCGCCGCGTGCCGCACCGTGGTCGCGCAGGCCCGCGCCGCCCCCGGTTGCCTGGACTTCGCGATCTCCGCCGACCTGCTCGACCCGGGGCGCATCACCGTGCTCGAGCGCTGGGCCACCCGTGCCGAGCTGGACGACTTCCGGGGCTCCGGCCCGGCAGATGAGCAGGCGGCCGTCCTGCTCGCGGCCGACGTCGCCGACTACGAGGTGTCCCGCACGTACGACGGGGCGCCGCTGCCGGTGCCGACGTCCATCGGCGTTCCGGCGAGCAGCGCGCTCCTCAGCCGGGGCGTCCGGGACCTGCGGGACCTCACCGGGATCACCGAGCGGGAGCTGCTCTCCTGGCACGGCGTCGGCCCCAAGGCGGCGCGGCTGCTCCGCGAGGCCCTCGCGGAGCACGGCCTGACCTTCGCCGGCTGACCTGACGGCGGCTCAGCGCCGGCCGGGGACGGCGCCCGGATGTGGTGGGCCCGGGCAGGCAGCCGGGGACGGCAGGCAGGCCGCGGGTGGACCGGGCGCGGGGCCCGGAGGGTCCCCGGCCGGGACACGGGCAGCGGCTCAGCGCCGGCCGGGGACGGCGCCCGGATGTGGTGGGCCCGGGCAGGCAGCCGGGGACGGCAGGCAGGCCGCGGGTGGACCGGGCGCGGGGCCCGGAGGGTCCCCGGCCGGGACACGGGCAGCGGCTCAGCGCCGGCCGGGGACGGCACCTGGCCGCGGTGTCGTCCGGTAGGACGACAGATCAATCAGCGTCGGCCTGCCACAGGTCCGGGCCGAACACCTCGTACTGGATGTCGCGGGTGCTGACGCCGCGGTCCAGCAGCGACTGGCGGACCGCCTTCATGAACGGCAGCGGCCCGCACAGGTAGTAGACGGCGTCGTCGGGCACGTCGATCTCGGACAGGTCCATGACGCCCTCGTGCACGCCGTCCACCGGCAGGCTGCACTCGGCGCCGCCCTCGAACCAGACGTGCAGCTCGCCGTTGGGCAGTGCGCGGACGTCGTCGAGCACCTGCTGCCGGAGCGCCCAGGAGGCCTCGTCGACGTCGGCGTGCAGCAGCGTGATCTCCAGGTGCGACCCCGCGGCGACCAGGTGGGAGAGCATCCCAGCCATCGGGGTGATGCCGATGCCGGCGCTGGCGAACACCGCCGGCCGGGAGTCGTCGAGGACGACGTCCCCGAACGGGAGCGACATCGTGATCGTGTCGCCGACGTCCACGCTGTCGTGCAGCAGGTTGGACACCTCGCCGTCCGGCTTGTCGCTGCCGTGGACGCGCTTGACCGCGAAGGAGCGGTGCTCGCCGTCGTCGGCCCGGATGAGGCTGTACTGCCGCGGCTGCCGGACGCCGTCGGGCATGGGCACCCGCACGGTGACGTACTGGCCGGGGAGCGAGGTCTTCACCAGCCGGTCGTCGATGCGCTTCACGGTGAAGACGACGACGTCGTCGGTCTCCCGGCGCTTCTCGGTGACCTCCCAGTCGCGCCAGACGATCTGCGGCCGGACGCCGCGGGCGCTGTAGAGGCCGCGCTCCTGGTTGATCAGGGCGCGGGCCATCAGCCAGTAGACCTCGTCCCAGGCGGCGGCGACCTCGGGGGTGACCGCGTCACCGAGGACGTCGACGATCGCCCAGAACAGGTGGTCGTGCACCACCTGGTACTGCGCGGGCTCGATGCCGAGCGAGGCGTGCTTGTGGGCCACCCGGTTGAGCAGGTGCTCGGGCAGCTGGTCGGGGTGGTTGACCAGCGCGCTGGCGAACATGGCAACCGAGCCGGCCAGGGCCTGCTGCTGGGTGCCCTCGGCCTGGTTGCCGCGGTTGAAGATGCCGTCGAGCAGTTCCGGGTGCTCGCCGAACAGGTGCTGGTAGAACCGCTCGGCGATCTTGCCGATGTTCTCGCCGACCACGGGCAGCGTGGCCTCGATGATCGGCCGGGACGTCTCGGACAGCACGACGGCTACCTCCCCCTCGGCTGGGACGTGACGGGTCCGTCACTCCCAGCCCCGGTAACCGCCCCGCACGGCATGTACGCATGGAACGGCCGACGATCCGGACTTTCGGCGCAGAAGGTCCGGAGGGGAGCCCGGTTCCCGGCGCGGAGGGCCCGGAGAACCGCGCTCAGCCCGTGCCCAGCTCGCGCAGGATCCGCGCCAGGGTCGCCCGGTCGGCGGGATCGAGCCGGGCGAAGAGGTCCCGGGTGTCGGCCGCCCGTGCCGCGGCCACCTCGCCCTGCACCTGCCGGCCGGTGGCGGTGGGCGTCAGGACGACGGCCCGCCGGTCGGTCGGGTCGGGGCCACGCTCGACCAGCCCGCGGGCCTGCAGCGCGTCGGCGACCTCGGTGGCCGAGCGCGGCGCGATGTGCAGCGCCTCGGCGAGGTCGGAGAGCCGGACGCCGTCCCGGTCGCAGACGACCCGCAGGGCGCGGGCGTGGTGCGGGGAGAGGTCCCACGGCGCGAGGGCCTCCCGCCAGCGCCGCCGCTGGGTACGGGCGGCCCGCATGAGGAGCTCGCCCAGCGTCGCGGCGTCGTCGTCCGGCACGGCGGGAAGCGTACCGGGTGTCGTACGGTTACCTCATCGTGAGGCAACCTCAGTAACACGACGGAGGAGGTGGTCGTCGTCGACGACCTGAAGAGAGGGTCAGGGGGCGGGCGCTCGGGGCGCACCGTCGACCCGGCCGACCGGGCGCAGCTGGAGCGCTCGCCGGTGCCGTTGCGCCGGGTGACCGCGCTGTTCGCGCCGTACCGCTGGCAGGTGGGCACCGTGGTGGTGCTCATCGTCGCCTCCTCGGTGGTGGCGCTGGCGACGCCGTTCCTCGTCCGGCTGGTGATCGACGAGGCGCTGCCCGGGCAGGACCTGCGGCTGCTGGCCTGGGCGGTCGCCGGGATGGTGGCGGTTGCCGGGATCACCGCCGTCCTGGGCGTGGTGCAGACCTGGCTGTCGACGACCGTCGGGCAGCGGGTCATGCACGGCCTGCGGACGGCGGTCTTCACGCACCTCCAGCGGCAGTCGCTGGGCTTCTTCACCCGCACCCGCGGCGGGGAGGTGCAGTCCCGGCTGACCCACGACATCGCCGGCATGCAGTCGGTGGTCACCTCGACGGCCACCTCCCTGGCGTCCAACGCGACCACCGTCGTCGGCACCGTGGTCGCGATGGTGGCGCTGTCCTGGCGGCTGGCGCTGCTCTCGCTCGTCGTCCTCCCGCCGGCGGTGCTGCTCACCCGCAAGGTGGCGCGGATGCGCCGGGCGGTCACCGCCCAGCGGCAGCGGCACCTGGCCGACATGCACGCGCAGGTCGAGGAGGGGCTGTCGGTCAGCGGCGTGCTGCTCGGGAAGACCCTCGGTGCCGGTCCCGCCCAGTCGCACCGGTTCGCCGCGACGTCCGAGGACCTCGTCGGTCTCGAGGTGCGCTCGCAGCTGGCCGGGCGCTGGCGGATGGCCACCATGAGCATCGTGTTCGCCGGCATCCCGGCGGTGATCTACCTGGCCGCGGGGCTGCCGGCGACCTCCGGCGGCATGACGATCGGCACGCTGGTCGCCTTCACCGCGCTGCAGGGCACGCTGTTCCGGCCGCTCATGGGCCTGCTCGACGTCGGCGTCGCGGTGACCAGTTCGATGGCGCTGTTCAGCCGGGTCTTCGAGTACCTGGACCTGCCGGTGGAGATCGACGACCCGGTCTCCCCCGTGCCGCTGGACCCGTCCGCCGTCCGCGGCGAGGTGCGCTTCGAGCGCGTCTCGTTCACCTACCCCGACGGGCACCGCCCGGCGCTGGACGGCGTCGACCTCGTGGTCCCGGCCGGGACGACGCTGGCGCTGGTGGGGGAGACCGGCTCGGGCAAGAGCACGCTGGCCTCCCTGGTCGCGCGGCTGGCCGACCCCGGGGCCGGGCGGGTGACCGTCGACGGCGTCGACGTCCGCGACCTCTCGCTGGCCACGCTCGCCTCCGTCGTCGGCGTCGTCGCGCAGGAGACCTACCTGCTGCACACGACGGTCCGGGAGAACCTGCGGCACGCCCGCCCCGGCGCCACCGACGCCGAGATCGAGGACGCCGCCCGCCGCGCGCAGGTGCACGAGGTGATCGCCGCCCTGCCCGACGGCTACGACACCGTCGTCGGCGCGCGCGGGTACCGGTTCTCCGGTGGGGAGAAGCAGCGGCTGGCGATCGCCCGCACGCTGCTGCGCGACCCGCGGGTGCTCGTGCTCGACGAGGCCACGAGCGCGCTGGACACCGCGACGGAGCGGGCGGTGCAGGCCGCACTCGACGAGGCCAGCCGCGGCCGGACGACGATCACCATCGCCCACCGGCTGTCCACCGTCCGCCACGCCGACCGGATCGCCGTCCTCTCCGCCGGCCGGGTCGTGGAGTCCGGCACGCACGAGGAGCTGGTCGCGGCCGGCGGGCGCTACGCGGTGCTCGTCGCCGCCGGCGAGCGGGAGGTCGCGCTGGCCGCGTGACGCCGGTCCGATGAGTCCCGGCCGCGGCCGCCGTCTCCAGTGCAGGAGCCCGGCCGGAGGGGTCGGCTCGACCGGGAGGAGCCCGCCATGCGACCGCTCGTCGTCACCACGTTCCTGACCATGGACGGCGTCATGCAGGCCCCCGGCGGCCCGGGGGAGGACCCCGCCGGCGGCTTCTCCTACGAGGGCTGGCTGGTGCCGCACTTCGACGACGTGCTCGGCGCCCAGATCGAGGAGTGGTTCGCCCCCGTCGAGGACTTCCTGCTCGGCCGCACGACCTACGACATCTTCTACGCCTCGTGGCCGAAGATGCGCGACGAGAGCAGCGCGGTCGCGACGGGCCTCAACGACAAGATCAAGCACGTCGCCTCGCGGACGCTCACCTCGGTGGAGTGGGAGACCGCGCGGCTGCTGGAGAACCCCGTGGCCGACGCCGTCCGGACGCTCAAGGACCGCGACGGTGGCGAGCTGCAGGTGCACGGGTCGGCGGGTCTGGTCCAGACGCTGCTGCACGAGGACCTCGTCGACGAGCTCCGGCTGGTCGTCGCCCCCGTGGTCGTGGGTGCGGGCAAGCGGCTGTTCGGCGAGGGCACCGTCCCGCGGACCTGGCGGCTCACCCTGTCGAAGACGACCCCCACGGGCGTGCTGATCGCCGCCTACCAGCGGGCCGGTGAGGTGGAGATCGGCACGATGGGGCCCGAGTACGAGGAGTGACACACCCGGGAAGGGGATCGGCACCGGGGTGGTTGCGCTGAGCAACACCACGGAAGAGGTCTGCATGAGCATCCCGTTGTCCGTCCTCGACCTGGCGCCGATCGCCAAGGGGTCGAGCGCCGCCGACAGCATCGCCGCCAGCGTCGCGCTCGCCCAGCGCGCGGAGCGGTCCGGCTACCGGCGGGTCTGGTACGCCGAGCACCACAACATGCCGACGATCGCCTCCTCGGCGACCAGCGTGCTCATCGCGCACGTCGGCGCGCACACGTCGTCCATCCGGCTCGGCGCCGGCGGCGTCATGCTGCCCAACCACTCGCCGCTGACCATCGCCGAGCAGTTCGGCACGCTCGACGCGATGTACCCGGGCCGGATCGACCTCGGCCTCGGCCGGGCGCCCGGCTCGGACCAGAACACGATGTACGCGCTGCGCCGCGACCCGCGCTCGGCCGACCGGTTCCCGCAGGACGTGCTGGAGCTGCAGGCCTACCTGGCCGGCGACACCCGCGTGCCCGGCGTCGACGCGATCCCCGGCAAGGGCTCGGCGGTGCCGCTGTACGTGCTGGGTTCCTCGATGTTCGGCGCCACGCTGGCCGCCGCGCTGGGCCTGCCGTACGCGTTCGCCTCGCACTTCGCCCCCGCCATGCTGAAGCCGGCCGTGGAGGCCTACCGGCGCGAGTTCAAGCCCTCCACCCAGCTCGACGCCCCGTACGTGATCGCCGGCGTCAACGTGGTCGCGGCCGACACCCGGTCGGCGGCCGAGTCCGCGTACGCCGCCGTCCGCCGCACCCTCGCCGTCGGCCTGTTCGGCCGCGGCCGGTCACTGTCGGACGACGAGGCCCAGTTGCTGCTGGACGGCGGGGCGGGCCTGCACGTCGACACGATGCTCACGCACACCGCCGTCGGCACGCCCGCCGAGGTGCGCGAGTACCTGACCGGGTTCGCGGCCGAGGTCGACGCCGACGAGCTGATCGTCGCCCACCAGTTCCCCGGCACCGAGGGCCGGCTGCGCTCACTCGAGCTGACCGCCGAGGCCATGGACCTCGTCCCCGCCTGAAAAAGGACCCTCCTGTCGGTTTCCGCGGAAAGCGACGGCCCCGACCCCGGCGGTTTCCGCGGAAATCGACGGCCCCGACCTCGGAGGTTTCCGCGGAAACCGCCGGTCAGCCGTCGAGGAGGCCGGCCTCGTGGGCGAGGATCGCCGCCTGGGTCCGGTTGGCCAGGTCCAGCTTGGTCAGCAGCCGCGACACGTAGGTCTTCACCGTCGCCTCGCTGACGAACAGCCGCCCGGCGATCTCCGCGTTGGGCTCCCCGCTGCCCAGCAGGGTCAGCACCTCCAGCTCGCGCTCGGAGAGGCCGGCCAGCCGCTGCCGCGCCTCGGCCCGGCGCGGGCCGGCCCGCCGGTCGACGTAGGCGTCGATCAGCGCCGCGGTCACCGCCGGCGACAGGGTCGCGGTGCCGTCGGCCACCGCGCGCACGGCCGCCGCGATCTGCCGCGGCGGGGTGTCCTTGAGCAGGAAGCCGGCGGCGCCGGCGGCCAGGGCGGCGTACACGTACTCGTCGAGGTGGAACGTGGTGAGGACGGCGACCTGCGGCGGGTCCGGCAGCGCGAGGATCTGCCGGGTCGCCTCCAGCCCGTCCACCCCCGGCATCCGGATGTCGGTGAGCACGACGTCCGGCCGCAGCTCCCGGGCCGCCCGCACGCCCGCGGCGCCGTCCCCCGCCTCACCGACCACCTCGAACCCGCCCGAGGCCTCGAGCACCGTGCGCAGCCCGAACCGCACCAGCTCCTCGTCGTCGATCAGCAGCACCCGGATCGGCTCGCTCATGCCGGCAGCACCGCCTCCACCAGGAACCCGCCGTCCAGCCGCGGCTCGGCGCGCAGCCGGCCGCCCAGCGTGCGCACCCGCTCGGCCAGGCCGACCAGCCCGAAGCCCCCGCCCGGCGGACCGGGGGTGGACGACGACGGTCCGTTGACCACGCGCACGACCAGCCCCTCGTCCGTCCGGCCGATCGTCACGGTCACCGGCGCACCGGGCGCGTGCTTGCTCACGTTGGTCAGCGCCTCCTGCACGATCCGGTAGGCCGCCCGCTCGACGGCCGGGTCGCCGATCGCCTCCGCAGGCCCGCACAGCTCCACGGTCATCCCGGCCTCCCGCGCGTTCGCGACCAGGCGGGGCAGGTCGGCCAGTCCGGGCTGCGGGCCCAGCGGCGCGGCGTCGTCCACCTCGCCGTCCCGCAGCACGCCGACCATGTGGCGCAGCTCGTCGAGGGCCTGCCGCCCGGCGGTCTGCACCTGCCCGGCCAGCTGCTCGACGCGGGCCGCGTCCCCGGCGGCCACCTCGATCGCGCCCGCCTGCAGCACCATGAGGCTCACCCGGTGCCCGACGACGTCGTGCATCTCGCGGGCGATGCGGGTCCGCTCGGTGAGGACGGCGTCGCGGGCCAGCAGCTCGCGCTCGGCCTCGGCCCGCTCGGCGCGCTCGCGCAGCGCGGCCAGCAGCTGCGCGCGCGTGCGGGCCCAGGCGCCCAGCGCCCCGGGGAGGACGACGACGAGCACCGCGCCCCCGACCGCACCGGCCGTCTCGTTGAGGGTGCCGAGGCTCCACGGCCGGGTGACCGCCACCGCGCCGGCCACCGCGGCGACCGCCCGCTGCGGCCAGCCCCCGACGTACCGGCCCACCGCGTAGGACGTCACCAGGACGCCGATCGACGCCACCGGGGAGAGCGCCGCCTCCAGCGCCGCCACGGCGAACGGCAGCAGCGGCCGGGTGCGGCGGAAGAGGAACAGCAGGACGGCCAGGGCGGCGCCCAGCGGGAGGACGACGCCCAGCGGCCCCGCATCCGGTGCCGCCGCGCCGACCGCGACGACCACCGTGGCGGCCAGGGCGATGGCGGCCTCGAGCCAGATGCTGCGCGTGCGCAGCCCTGGCCAGAACCGCGCACGGAGCCCCATGCGTCGGAGCGTAGGTGGCTGCCCTCGGCCGCCGGGTCGCCCGACGGGGGACAGCCGATGTCCTCTTTCGGATGACGCGGATCAGCCGTCCGGCCAGCACGTTCGCGGCCTCCGGCCGACGCGGGCAGCGGTGCCCGGGGACGAGTCTTCTCGCCGTCGACCCCACGAGCGGAGGCTCCCATGATCACGGTCAGCGGACTGACCAAGCAGTACGGCGGCCGCACGGTCGTCGACGACGTGTCCTTCACCCTGGCGCCGGGGACGGTCACCGGCTTCCTCGGTCCGAACGGCGCCGGCAAGACGACGACGATGCGGATGATGACCGGGCTGGTCCCGGCGACCGCGGGCAGCGCCCTCGTCGACGGCCGGCCGTACGCCGAGCTGGCCAACCCCGGCGCGGTGGTGGGCACCCTGCTCGACGCCTCGGCGGTGCACCCCGGCCGGATAGGCCGCACCCACCTGCGGCTGATGGCCGACACCGTGGGTGTGCCGGCGGCGCGGGTCGACGAGCTGCTGGAGCTGGTCGGGCTGGCCGACGCCGCTCGGCGCCGGGTCGGCGGCTACTCCCTGGGGATGCGGCAGCGGCTGGGCATCGCCGGCGCCCTGCTGGCCGATCCGCCGGTGCTGGTCTTCGACGAGCCGGCCAACGGCCTGGACCCCGAGGGCATCCGCTGGATGCGCGACATGCTGCGCGGCCACGCCGCCCGCGGGGGCACCGTGCTGCTCTCCAGCCACCTGCTGAGCGAGGTCGAGTCCACCGTCGACCGGCTGCTCGTCATCGGGGCCGGCCGGATCGTCGCCGACGGTCCGGTCGCCGACCTGCTCGGTGGCGACGGCACCGCCGTCCGTGCCGTCGACGCCGCCGCCCTGACCCGCGACCTCGAGGCGGCCGGCCTCCCCGTCCAGCACGGCACGGACGGCGCGCTGCTCGTGCCGGGTGCCGAGCCCGGGCGCGTGGGCGCCGTCGCCGCCGCCGGGGGCCACGTGCTCACCGACCTGCGTCCGGTGCAGCGCGGCCTCGAGGACCTCTTCTTCCAGCTCACCGCCACCAGCGAGGAGATCGACCGATGAACGCCGTCGTCCCCCCGGCCGTGCCCGCCCGGCCCGCCGTCCGCAGCACCGCTGCCTCGCCGGCCACGCTGGTCGGCGTCGAGGTCCGGAAGTCCCTGTCCAGCCGCTCCGGCAAGGCCCTGGTGGGGGCGGCGGTGCTGCTGCCGTCGATCGCCATGGGCCTGGCCACCACGGGCGAGGGGGTCATCGGCGGGGCCGACGGCCCCGTCGGCGCGATGGGCCTGCTCACCGGGATGCTGCTGCTGGCCGTCGGTATCGTGTCCACCGCCGGCGAGTGGTCGCACCGGACCGTCCAGACCACCTTCCTGCTCGTGCCCCGACGCGGCCGGGTGCTGGCCGCCAAGGCCGTGGCCATGGGCCTGCTGGGTGCTGCGGTAGCCGCGCTGGCCACGGCGGCGTCGACCGGCGTCCTGTGGGTCACGCTCGGCAGCGACCTGTCGTGGGACGGCGTCCCGCGGGCGATGGCGGTGTTGGTGGCCGCCGGTGCCGTCTTCGCGGGAACCGGTGCGGGCATCGGCGCGGCGCTGGCCAACGCCCCGGCGGCGCTGACCGTCACCTACCTGACGGTGCTCGGCGCCGTTCCGGTGCTCGGCGCCATGCAGCCGGGGATCGCCCCGTACGTCGACCCGAACGGCGCGGTGCTGGCCCTGGCCCAGGGGCAGGAGACGACGCAGTCGGTGCTGGTGCTGGCCGGTTGGGTCGTGGTGGCCGGCGTGGCCGGTGCGGTGGCAACCCGCCGCCGCGCAGTGGCCTGACACGCACCGCCCGAGGGCCCTCCCGACCGAGGTCGGGAGGGCCCTGGCTCCTGCAGGAACGCCCGAGCGTGATGACGGTCGCGTTCCGGAATGGGGCCGCCGCGGGCCGCCTTGGTCCTGGCGTGGACCTGTTCTCCCCCGTGACCCTCGGCGACCTCGAGCTCGCCAACCGCGTCGTGATGGCCCCGCTCACCCGCATGCGCTCCGGCGCGTCCGGCGTCCCCGGCGACCTCGTCGCCGAGCACTACCGGCAGCGCGCCGGCGTCGGGCTGATCATCACCGAGGGCACCTACCCCAACCACGAGTCCCAGGCCTTCGTCGGCCAGCCGGGCATCCTCACCGACGAGCAGGTCGAGGGCTGGCGCCGCGTCGCCGAGGCCGTGCACGCCCGGGGCGGCCGCGTCGTCATGCAGGTGATGCACGGCGGCCGGGTCACCCACCCCGACGTCAACGGCGGACGCCGCGTCGTCGCCCCCAGCGCCCTCGCCATCGACGGCGAGGGCCACACGTCGCGCGGCAAGCAGGCCTATCCGGTGCCGCACGCGCTGACCGTCGAGGAGGCCCGCGGGGTGGTGGCCGACTTCGTCGCGGCCTCCCGTCGCGCGGTCGAGGCCGGCCTGGACGGCGTGGAGATCCACGGCGCCAACGGCTACCTGCTGCACGAGTTCCTCGCCCCGTCGTCCAACCAGCGCACCGACGAGTACGGCGGCAGCCCCGCGAACCGGGCGCGCTTCGTCGTCCAGGTGGTGACGGCGGTGGCCGCGGCGATCGGCGCCGGTCGCGTGGGCCTGCGCATCTCGCCGGAGCACGACATCCAGGGCGCCCTCGAGACCGACCGCGCCGACGTCCTCGCCACCTACGGCGCGCTGCTCGACCAGTTGCGCCCGCTGGGCCTGGCCTACCTGAGCGTGCTGCACCGCGAGCCGGCGGGGGACCTGGTGCAGGAGCTGCGGCGGCGCTTCGGTGGCCCGCTCATCGCCAACAGCGGCTTCGGCACGGTCACCACCCGCGAGGAGGCGGTGCGGCTCATCGAGGCCGCGCACGCCGAGGCCGTCGCCGTCGGCCGGGCCGTTCTCGCCAACCCGGACCTCGTCGAGCGCTGGGCCGGCGAGCACCCGGAGAACGAGCTGAAGCCGGACCTGTTCTACGCGCCGGGCGCCGAGGGCTACACCGACTACCCGACGCTCAAGGCCGGCTGACCACGTAGGGCAGAAGTGGCCATTTCTGCCCTCCGGGCGGCGTGCGGGACGGCCGCGCCGGATAGACAGCGGGGGTGCACCTCGACGACCTGCTGCCGAACAGCCACCACGTCACCCGGCAGTCGCAGTGGATCTCGGCCCCGCCGGACGTCGTGTGGGACGCCCTCCACGAGGTGCGGCTCAGCGGCCTGCCGGTGACCGTCGCGCTCAGCGCCGTCCGCCTCCTCCCGGTGCTGCTGTCGGGTGGCGGGTTCGGGCGGCTGCACGACCGGCCCTTCCTCGACGCCCTCCCGGTGCCGCTGCTGGCGTCGTCGGCGCCGGAGTCGGTGGTGTTCGGCGGGGTGCTGCAGGCGTGGCGGCTGAGCGGCGGGGAGCAGCCGCCGTCGCTGGACGCCGAGGGGTTGTACCGCTGGATGCGGCCGGGCTGGGTGAAGGCCGTCATGGACTTCCGGCTGACGCCGGTCCGGAACGGCACCGAGCTGAGCTCGGAGACGCGGGTGCTGGCGACCGATCCGGGAACGCGGCGCCGGTTCGACCGGTACTGGCGCGTCGTCCGGCCGGGCAGCTCGGCGATCCGCTGGGAGGTCCTGACGGCGGTGCAGCTGCGCGCCGAGGGGCGGATGCGGTCCGCCGTCGCGTGACCGGGCTCCGCGTGCGGAGATGGGTGGGTGGCCTGGACCGAGAAGGACATCCCGGACCTGAGCGGGCGGACGGCGGTGGTGACCGGCGCGAACGGCGGTCTGGGCTTCCAGACGGCGCTCGCGCTGGCCGGAGCGGGGGCGCACGTGGTGCTCGCGGCGCGGGACCCCGCGAAGACGGCGGCCGCGGTCGCGCGGATCACCGAGCGCCACCCGGCGGCGTCGCTCGAGGTGGTGCCGCTCGACCTCGGCGACCTGTCCGCGGTGAAGACGGCAGCGGACACGGTGCTGGCCGGACACGAGCGCGTCGACCTTCTGGTCAACAACGCCGGGGTGATGGCGATGCCGCAGCGGACGACGGCCGACGGGTTCGAGGTGCAGCTGGGCGTCAACCACCTGGGGCACTGGTCGCTGACCGCGCACCTGCTGCCGGCGCTGCTGCGGGCGCCGGCCGCGCGGGTCGTGACGGTCACGAGCACGGCCCGGCACCGAGCCCGGCGGCTGGACCCGGCCGATCCGCACCTGCGGCGCGACTACGGGCCGTGGAGCTCGTACGCGCGGTCGAAGATGGCCAACCTGCACTTCGGCCTGGGACTGCAGCAGCGGTTCGCCTCGGCCGGCGTGGCCGCGGCGAGCCTGCTCGCGCACCCGGGCCTGTCGAACACCGACCTGCAGGCGCGGTCGGTGCGCGAGGGCGGCGCCGGTCCGCTGGGGGCGTTCTTCGAGGTGATGACCGCCCGGTCGGGGATGACCCCGGTCGAGGGCGCCCGGCCTCAACTCCGGGCGGCGACGGACCCTCGGGCGAAGGGCGGGGAGCTGTACGCGCCGCGGTTCGGCTCGCACGGCCCGGCGGTGCGGCGGCCGATCGTGCGCCGACGTCACCTGCAGGAGCAGATCGACGTCCTGTGGCAGGTCTCCCAGCGCGAGACCGGCATCCCGCTGCACGTCGAGAGCCCCTGACGACGTGTGCACGTACCGCGGACTCCCATCTCCCCAGAGGACGTCACGTGCACACGACGGCGACCGGTGTCAGCCCCTGCGGCGGCCCAGGAGCCAGCCGACGAGGACGCCGAGCAGGGTCAGCCCGGCGCCGCCCAGGGCCCCGACGGCCAGCGTCCGGACGTCGGACGGCGCGGTCGACGGAGCAGCCGCCCGGCCGGCGAACACCTGCGGGGCCGGCGGCGCGGTGTCGCTCACCGCGGCCGCCGACGGGCGCGCCTCAGCCCCAGCCGAGACCGCGGCCGGCACCGGAGCCACGACACCGGTCAGCTCGTCGTCGATGGCCGTGAAGAACTGCCCGGCCATCCGCTTGGCGACGCCGGTGATCATCCGCTGGCCCACGCCCGCGACCGGGCCGCCGATGACCGCGTCGGCCGAGTAGCTGAGCGTCGTCGTCCCGGCGTCGGCCGGCTCCAGCTCGATCGTCACCGTCGCCCGCGCGTTCCCCGGGGCACCGGCGCCCGACGCGTGCATGACGTAGGACTTCGGCCGGTTCTGGTCGGTCAGCCGCACCTCGCCGGCGTAGGTCCCGCGGATCGCGCCCACGCCCACCGAGACGTTCATCTTGTACTCGTCCGGGCCGACCATCTCCAGCGACTCGCAACCCGGGATCGTGCGCGCCAGCACGGCCGGGTCGGTGATGACCCGCCACACCTCCTCCGGCGCAGCGTGCAGCAGCGCAGAGCCGTCGAGGTTCACGCGTCAACTCCTGTCCCCGCCCGGCGCGCGGCCGCAGCGGTCTTCTCCGAATCGGGGGATCGCATCAGGTCGTAGAGCTGGGTGGGGGAGATCGGCATCGCCGCGATCCGCCGTCCGGTGGCGTCCTCGATGGCCGAGGCGATCGCCGCCGTCCCGGGGATGACGCCGGCCTCGCCGGCGCCCTTGAGCCCCAGCGGGTTCAGCGGCGACGGGGTCTCCTGGTGGTCGATGACCACGTCGGGGACCTCGCTGGCGTAGGGCATGAGGAAGTCCATGAACGAGGCGTTCTGCAGCTGGCCGTCGGCGTCGTAGGCCATCCGCTCGTACAGCGCGCCGCCCACGCCCTGCGCGACGCCGCCCTGCACCTGCCCCTCGACGATCATCGGGTTGACGATGTTCCCGCAGTCGTGGACGACGGCGTACTTGACGACGTCGATCTCCCACGTCGCCGGGTCGATCTCCACGATCGCCGCGTGCGCGCCGGAGGCGAAGGTCGACCGGATCGGCGAGTAGTAGTCGCGGTGCTCCAGGCCGGGCGCGTCGCCGACCGCCACCGGGGGCTTGGAGTCGTCCGCGGGACCGGCGAACTGGGTGGCCTGCTTGGCGGCCTCGTCGAAGGCGTACCGCAGGGGGTTGGACAGGACGGCGACGGTGCGCAGCGGGATCGCGGTGCCCGGCGTCCCCTTCACCTGGACGACGCCCTCCTCGATCTCCAGGTCGCCCGGGTCGGCCTCCAGGACGTCGGCGGCGATCCGCAGCGCCTTCTCCCGCACGCCACGCGCGGCCAGGGCGATCGCGTTGCCGCTCATCACCGCCGCGCGCGAGGCGAAGGTGCCGACGGCGTAGCCGAACCGCCGGGTGTCGCCGGTGGTGACCTCGACGTCCTCGATCGGCACCCCGAGCTCGGAGGCGACGATCTGCGCGAACACCGTCTCGTGCCCCTGGCCCTGCGAGGTCAGCCCGGTCGACACCAGCACCTTGCCGCTGCCGAGCACCTGCACGTGCCCGCCCTCGTAGGGGCCGGGGCCGGTGCCCTCGACGTAGAGCGCCATCCCGACGCCGAGCAGCTTCCCGCGGGCCTCGGCGTCCGCCCGGAGCGACTCCGCCTCCTCCCAGCCGACCAGCTTCCGCAGCTTGGCCACCAGGCCGGGGTAGTCGCCGGAGTCGTAGATGACCGGCCGGCCGTCCTGGAAGGTCAGCCGGTGGTCGTAGGGGAACTGGTCGGGCTGGATGAGGTTCCGCTCCCGGACCACGGCCCGGTCCAGGCCGAGCGCGTCGGCGATGCGGTCCATCGTCCGCTCCATCGCGAAGCAGCCCTGCGGCCGCCCGGCGCCGCGGTACGGCGTCACGATGACGGTGTTGGTGAAGACGCTCTCCACGATCACCCGGTACACCGGGAGGGCGTACGGGCCCACCAGCTGGGTCGCCGTCACGATCGGCACGATGATGCCGTAGGGCGTGTACGCGCCGTTGTCGTGCCAGATGTGGACGTCGAGCGCAGTGATCCGCCCGTCCTCGTCGTACCCGACGGTGATCTCCTGCCGCTGCTGCCGCTCGTGGGCGCTGGAGATGAAGTGCTCGCGGCGGTCCTCGGCCCACTTCACCTCGGCCCGCAGCGCGATCGCGGCCATCGGCACCAGCAGCTCCTCGGGCCACGGGTGCACGATCTTCACGCCGAAGCCGCCGCCGACGTCCGGCGCGATGACCTCGACCTTGTCCAGCGAGAGCTCGAGCTTCGCCGCGATCGCCGCGCGGACCGACGTCGAGGCCTGGGTGCTGGTGTAGACGCGCAGCGACCGGTCGTCGGCGTCCCACCGCGCGTGCACGCCCTTGCCCTCCATCGGCATGCAGGCGCTGCGCTCGATGTACTGGGTGAAGGACAGCGTGTGCGGGCTGGCCGCCAGCGCCGGGTCGACGTCCCCGGTCTCCTGGTGGTGCCGGGCCGCGATGTTGTCCGGGATCTCCTCGTGCACGGCGTGCTCGGCCGCGCGGGCGGCGTCCACGCCGACTACGACCGGCAGCTCCTCGTACGTGACGGCGATCCGCTCGGCGGCGTCCTCGGCGAGGTACCGGTCGGTGGCCACGACCATGACGATCGGCTCGCCGACGTGGTTCACCTCGCCGGTGGCCAGCGGGTAGCCGGTGCGCGGCGAGTGCAGCTGCGGGTGCGGGATGAGGACCGGCAGCGGCTCGGCGAGCGGGCCGGTGAGGTCCTCGTAGGTGTAGATGGCGACCAGGCCCTCCACGTCCAGCGCCGGCTCGACGTCGATGTCGACGATGCGGGCGTGCGCGTGCGGGCTGCGCACGAAGGCGGCGGCCAGCGCGGTGTGCCCGATGTCGTCGAGGTAGCGGCCGCGGCCGGTGATCAGCCGGGCGTCCTCCCGCCGGCGGACCGGCTCGCCGAACAGCTTCGTCGTCACCGCCGTCCCCCTCGAGGCATAGGAAGCGATTCCCACGTCGCGGCGCTCGATACGCGGGCAAAGCTTCCTATGCCTCGCGCGGGCGACGTCACCGGGCGTCCTTCATCGCGGTGGCGGCGTGGCGGACGGCCTTCTTGATGTTCGCGTAGCCGGTGCACCGGCAGAGGTTGCCGCCGACGATCTCGTCGACCTCCTCCTCGGTGAGCTCGGCGGCCGCGTCGCGCTGCTCCAGCCCGGCCTTGATCGTCATGAGGAACCCCGGCGTGCAGAACCCGCACTGCAGGGCGTGGCACTCGCGGAACGCCTCCTGCACCGGGTGCAGCGCGCCGTCGGCGCCCGCGAGGCCCTCGACGGTCTGCACCGTCGCGCCGTCGACCTGGACGGCGAGCAGCAGGCAGGAGCGCACCGCGGCGCCGTCCACCAGCACCGTGCAGGCGCCGCAGACGCCGTGCTCGCAGCCCACGTGGGTGCCGGTCAGCCCCAGGTCGTGGCGCAGCGCGTCCGAGAGCAGCCGGCGCACCGGGACGGTGGCTTCACGTGGAACACCGTTCACGGTGACGGTGATGGTCCGCTCGGTGTCGACGGGAACGGTCACGCGGCGGTCCTCTCGGCGGCCTCGGCGGCTGCCGACGCCAGCGTTCGTTCGGTCAGCACGCCGACGAGCAGGCGGCGGTAGTCCGCGCTGGCGTGCAGGTCGCCGTCCGGGTCGACCAGGCTGCGGGCGAGCGCGCCGGCGCCGGCCCAGTCGGCGCCGGCGACCGGCTGCCCGGCGACGGCCTCGGTGAGGTCGTGCACCTCGGGCACCAGCCCGACGGAGATGTAGGCGGCGCGGGCGGCGGACACGCGGCGGTCCTCGTCCAGCGTGACGACGACGCCGGCGCCGCAGACCGCGTAGTCGCCCCTGCGGCGGGCGACCTCGGCGAAGGCGGTGCCCGAGCGCGGCGGGAGCGCGGGGAAGAAGGCGGAGGTGACGACCGCGGGGCCGGAGATCGAGGTCTCCAGCGGCCCGACGAACAGGTCGCGCCAGGGGATCGTCTCGACGCCGCCGGGCGTGGCCACGGTGACGGAGCCGTCGGTGAGGGCGAGGACGGAGGTCATCTCGCCGGAGGGGTCGGCGTGCGCGATCGAGCCGACCGTCGTCCCGCGGTTGCGGATCGCGGGGTGGGCGACGTTCGCCGTCGCCCGGGCCAGCAGCGGCTGGACCCGGGCGGCGGCGCCGTCGTCGAGGAGTGTCGCGTGCCGCACCAGGGCTCCCACCCGCACGCCGTCCCCGGTGGCCTCGACGGTGTCGAGGCCGGGCACCCGGTTGATGTCCACGAGCGTGGCCGGCGCCGCGAGCCGCATGGAGAGCAGCGGGAGCAGCGACTGGCCACCGGCGAGGACCTTGGCGCCCTCCTCCGTGGCGAGGACCTCGAGGGCCTCGGCCACGGAGCCGGGGTCGGCGTAGCGGAAGGGGGCGGGCTTCACTTGTCCAGCTTGCCCTTCCCCGGGGTGCGGGAGTGGGGGACGCCGGGCCGGCCGACCTCGTCGACCGACGACGGGTCGGGGCTGATCTCGTCACCGTGCACGTGCCCGAAGGTCGAGGCGGCGGCAGGGTGCAGCCCCTCGCGGGTCAGTGCCTCCCGCATCTCCGCGGGGGCCAGGGCCCGGGCGACGTGCCACCCGAGGACGGCGACGATCGAGCCGAGTGCGATCCCGCCGAGCGAGAAGTTCTCGCTGAACACCAGCGTGACGTTCCCGATGGCGATGATGATCCCGGCCGACAGGGGAACCAGGTTGATCGGGTTGGCGAAGTCGACCCGGTTCTCCTTCCAGATCTTGACGCCGAGCAGGCCGATCATCCCGTACAGGACCACCGTGATGCCGCCGAGCACGCCACCCGGGGTGGCGTTGATGAGCGCGCCGAACTTGGGGCAGAGACCGAGCAGGATCGCGACGATCGCGGCCACGTAGTAGGCCGCCGTCGAGTAGACGCGGGTGGCGGCCATGACGCCGATGTTCTCGGCGTAGGTCGTCGTGGGGGACCCGCCGACCGCGGTGGCCACCACGGTGCCGACGCCGTCGGCGGCGATCGCCCGGCCCATGACCGGGTCGAGGTCGCGCTTGGTCATCGCCGCGACCGCCTTGACGTGCCCGGTGTTCTCGGCGACCAGCGCGATGACGGCGGGCAGGACGAGGAGGGAGAAGTTGAGCGAGAAGCTCGGCGCCGTGAAGTCGGGCAGCCCGATCCACGGGGCGTCGGCCACCCCGCCGAGGCTCACCCGGTCGTGGGTGGTCGCCTCGGTCGCGCCACCGAGCACGGAGGTGATCGGGCCCGCCGTCACGTCGAGCAGCCAGGAGAGCAGGTAGCCGAAGATCAGGCCCAGGAGGATGGAGATGCGGGCCCAGAAGCCGCGCAGCAGCAGCGAGGCGACCACGACGAACGCCATCGTGGCCAGCGCCACCCACTGGTCCTGCGGCCAGTAGATGCCGGAGACGACCGGGGCGAGGTTGAACCCGATCAGCAGCACCACGGCGCCGGTGACGGCCGGCGGCAGGATCGTGTGCAGGAAGCGCACCCCGGCGAAGTGGATGAGCACACCCACGAGCGCCAGGACCACGCCCGACACGAGGATCGCGCCCACGACGTCGCTGGAGTCACCACCCGCGCCCCGGACGGCGACCACCCCGCCCACGAACGAGGCGCTGGTGCCGAGGTAGCTCGGGACCTTCCCGCTCACGATCAGCAGGAAGATGATCGTCGCGATGCCGCTCATCATGATCGCGAGGTTCGCGTCCAGTCCCATGACGAGCGGGAAGACGAAGGTCGCGCCGAACATGGCCACGACGTGTTGCGCGCCGATTCCGATGGTGAGCGGCCACGACAAGCGCTCGTCCGGGGCGACGGCCTCGCCCAACGGCGGGGTCTTGCCGTCCCCGTAGAGCTTCCAGCTGAACGCCATGAGTGCCTCCTCGACGTGCACCACAGACCTGGCCGGGCCGGGTCGACGGACGTCGTCCGGCACCAGAGAGGCGCCAATGTGTCACGCACCCGGGGGCTGCGGAAGTACCTCAACGCTAAATCGTTACGGGCAAGATCTCTCAACGCTGAGGGAGTTTGTCGCTAGGGTCGAGGCGTGACCGCCCCTCCCTCGGACGCCGCTGCCCGGCACGTCTCCCTCCGCAGCGGTGTCTACGCCGACTCGGTGAAGTTGATGCAGGTCAGCCGCGACATCGGCGCCCGCGACGGGGTCTCCGCCGTCCTCGTCGCGATGGCCACACCGCTGAACCTGGAGCTGGCCCGGAACATGGGCCTGGCGCCCGACGGCGCCGCCTCCCCGGACCAGTTGCTCATCGCCATCCGGGCCGCGGACGACGACGTCCTGGTTGCGGCCGTCGCCGCCGTCGACACCGCGCTCGCCGCCCGCGAGCGCTCGGGCACCGCCGGTGAGGCGATCCCGGCGCGGACCATCGGGGCCGGCCTGGACGCGCTGCCGACCGGGGGCCCGGCCCTGGCCATCGTCAGCGTTCCCGGGCAGTACGCCGTCGCCGAGGCCGCCGACGCGATCGCCGCCGGCCGCAGCGTGCTGGTCTTCTCCGACGGCGTGCCGGTCGAGGACGAGGTCGCGCTCAAGCGGGCCGCGCACGACGCCGGCGTCCTCGTCATGGGCCCCGACTGCGGCACGGCGATCGTCTCCGGGGTCGCCCTCGGGTTCGCCAACGTGGTGGCGCGCGGACCGGTCGGCCTGGTCGCCGCCTCCGGCACCGGCGCCCAGCAGGTCTCCTGCCTCCTCGACATGGCCGGTGTCGGCGTCAGCCACGTGCTCGGCGTCGGCGGCCGGGACCTGTCGGAGGCCGTTGGCGGGCTGGCCACGCTGGACGCGCTGGCCGCCCTCGACGCCGACCCGGCCACCGAGCGCGTGCTGCTGGTCTCCAAGCCGCCGGCGCCGTCGGTCGCGGCCGCGGTCGAGGCCGCCGCCGCACAGCTGTCGGTTCCGGTGCGCTCGGCGGCCCTCTCGCCGCAGACCCCGGACCTCACCGCCGCGGTCGAGGCGCTGCTCGCCGACATGGGCGCCGCGGTGCCGGAGTGGCCGTCGCGGCCGGGCGACGGCACCGCAGCCGCGCCGGGCGCCGTCCTCAAGGGGCTGTTCTCCGGGGGCACGCTCGCCGACGAGGCGATGCTCCTCGCGGCCCCCGTGCTCGGCGACATCCGCTCGAACACCCCGCTGCGGCCCGAGCTGGACCTCGGGACGGACCTGTCCGCCTCCGGTTCCGTGGTCGTCGACTTCGGCGACGACGCGCTGACCGTCGGTCGCGCCCACCCGATGATCGACCCCACGCTGCGGCTCGAGGCCCTCGCCGCCGTCGCGGCCGCCGACGAGCCGGCCGTCGTCCTCCTCGACGTGGTCCTCGGTCACGGGGCGGACGCCGATCCCGCCGCCGCCCTCGTCCCGGCCCTGACCGCGGCCCGCGCGGCGTCGGCCACCCCGCTGCCGGTCGTGGTCGCGCTGGTCGGCACCGAGGCCGACCCGCAGGGCTGGAGCCGGCAGGCCGACGCCCTGGCCGGCGCCGGCGCCGCTGTCTTCGCCTCCAACGCCGCGGCCACGCGGCACGCCCTCGACCTGCTGGGAGCAGCACGATGACGCTGGCCGAGCTCCTCTCCGCCCCGCCGGCGATCGTCGCCGCCGGTGTCGACGTCTTCTCCGACGCGCTGCGCGCCCAGGGCGCGGAGGTGCACGACGTCGACTGGCGCCCGCCGGGCTTCGGCGACCCGGGCGACCTCGCCGCGCTGGCCCTCGACCGGCGCCGGGCCGCCGCCAACCGCACCGCGGTCGAGCGGCTCATGGCCGCGGGCGCGCAGCTGGTCGACGTCCGGCCGGCCCGCGACGTGATCGGCCTCCCCGACCGCACGCTGCTGCACGCCGGGCCGCCCATCGCCTGGGCCGACGCCAGCGGCCCGCTGCGCGGCGCGCTGATCGGCGCCTGCCTGTTCGAGGGCTGGGCCGACACCGCCGAGGAGGCGGAGCGCGTCCTCGCCGCCGGCGAGATCACCCTCGACCCCTGCCACCACCACCGCGCGGTGGGCCCGATGGCCGGGGTGACCAGCCCGTCGATGTGGATGTGGTGCCTGCACGACCCCGTCCACGGCGGTCAGGCGTTCTGCAACCTCAACGAGGGCCTCGGCAAGGTGCTGCGGATGGGCGCCTACAACGACGAGGTGATCACCCGGCTGCGCTGGATGCGCGACGTGCTGGGGCCGGTGCTGCAGTCCGCCGTCCGCTCGATGACCGAGCCGCTGGACGTCAAGGCCGTGCTCGCGCAGATGCTGCAGATGGGCGACGAGGGCCACAACCGCAACCGCGCCGGCTCGCTGATGACCCTGCGCGAGCTGTCACCGGCGATCGTGGCGGTCGACGCGCCGTCGTCCGACATCGCCGAGGTGCTCCGGTTCATCGGCGGCAACGAGCACTTCTTCCTCAACCTCGGCATGCCGAGCGCGAAGCTCGCCCTCGACTCCGCCCGCGGGATCCCCGGCTCCACCATGCTGACCGTGATGTCCCGCAACGGGACGGAGTTCGGCATCCAGACCGCCGGCACCGGCGACCGCTGGTTCACCGGCCCCGCCAACACCCCGGTGGGCCTCTTCCTCGGCGACTACGGCCCCGAGGACGCCAACCCCGACATCGGCGACTCCGCGATCATGGAGACCTACGGCGTCGGTGGGTTCACCATGGCGGCCGCGCCGGCGATCGTCCGCTTCGTCGGCGGCACCGTGCCCGACGCCCTGGCCACCACCGAGCGCATGTACCAGCTGACCCTGGCGGAGAACCCGGCGATGCAGGTGCCGATCCTCGGCTTCCGCGGCTCCCCGACCGGGATCGACGTCCTCGCGGTGGCCCGCACCGGCTGGCTGCCGCAGATCAACACCGGCATGGCCGGCCGGGTGGCCGGCACCGGCCAGGTCGGTGCCGGGCTGGTCCAGCCGCCGCAGCAGTGCTTCGAGCAGGCGCTGGTCGCGCTGGCCGAGGAGGTGCGCGCCGCCGGCTGAGCTCAGTGGGTGCAGGAGAGCAGCCCCTCGACGGCGGCCGGGAACCCGCCGGCGTCGGACAGCGGGGCGGGGAACGGCGTCCGCAGGTCGTAGCAGCCCCGCCGGTGCTCCACCCGGAAGAGGACGCCGAACCGGTCCAGGCCGAGCAGGTGCACGTCGTCGTCGCCGGTCCACGCCCGCACCCGTGAGCACAGCTCGCCCAGCGGGCCGGCGTGCGCGGCGATCAGGTCGCCCTCGGCGGCGCCGAGCGGGTCGGGCCGGGCGGCGGCGTACTCCTCCGGCGTGACCTCGGTGCAGGCCCCGCCCTCGTGCAGCAGCACCTCGGCGACGTCGAGGCGCAGCAGCGTCGCCGTCAGCCCGACGTCGAGCAGGACGTCGGCGGGGCTGGCGTCGGCGAACGCCAACACCCGCTCGGGCTCGTCGCGGGCGGCCAGCGGGGTGAGCCAGCCGGCCAGCTCCAGGCGTGCCCGCAGCGGGTTGCGCAGCGGCAGGGGCGAGCGGCAGGTCACCGTCAGCCGTGCGGGCAGGTCGCCCTCGGGGGCGGCGTGCACCGTCCCGGCCAGGCCGCCGGACCGGGGGACGACGAGCAGCACCTCCCCGTCCGCGGTCGTGGTCGCGGCCAGCGGGTGGCTGGTGCCCAGGCCGAGGGCGTGGACGGAGGCGGCGGGCCGGGTCGCGACGGTGCGCGCCCGCTCGGCGGCGCCCGCGGCGAGTGCCCGGGACGGGAACGGTGATCCAGCGGTCATGGCTTCCCTCGGGGTGGACGTCGGGGGATCGAGTCTGAGTAAGGTGAGCCTAACCAAACCAGGAGGTCTCGTGAACACCCCGCGCACCAAGGTCCGGCTCAGCCGCGCGCTCGGCATCCCCCTGACGCCGAAGTCCGTCCGCTACGTCGAGCGCCGGCCGTACCCGCCGGGGGAGCACGGCCGGAAGCGCAGGAGCACCAGCGACTACAAGACCCGGCTGCTCGAGAAGCAGCGGCTGCGGGCGCAGTACGACATCAGCGAGACCCAGCTGCGGGCCGCCTTCGACCGCGCCAAGCGGGCCGGGGGCAAGACCGGCGAGGCGCTGATCCAGGACCTCGAGTCGCGGCTGGACGCGACCGTGCTCCGCGCCGGGTTCGCGCGGACGATCTACCAGGCCCGCCAGTTCGTCGTCCACCAGCACGTCCTGGTCAACGGCAGGCGCGTGGACCGGCCCTCCTACCGGCTGCGCCCGGGCGACTTCGTGCAGATCGCCCAGCGGTCACGGACGTTGGAGCCCTTCGTCGTCGCCGCCGCCGGTGCGCACGCGACCCCGCCGGCCTACCTCGAGGTCCGGCTGGCCGACCTGGTGGCCAGGGTGGAGCGGACGCCGTCCCGCGACGAGGTCCCGGTCGTGTGCGAGGAGCAGCTCGTCGTCGAGCACTACTCCCGCTGACCCCCCTCGACGCCCGCTGCCCAGTCCGCCCAGCTCGCAGCCCAGTCCGCGGCTCAATCCGCGTTGATCATGGGGTTGCTGCCGACCGACACGCCCGTACCGGCGCGTTCGGCGGCAACAACCCCATGATCAACGGGCAGTTCGTGCCGGGGTCAGGCCTTGACGATCGCGGCCACCGGGCCGCCGCCCGACGGGCCCTGGTGCACCGCGGCGACCGACACGAACACGGCCGGGTCGCCGGTCACCGACGCGGTCACGCCGCCGACGGTCGCCTTGATCTGGCGGTGCCAGGAGACGTCGGAGTCGTCGAGCATCGCGTTGCGCCGCCCGCGCACCTTGCCGTCGGGCGAGGCCTCGCACTTGAGGAAGACGTTGACCAGGCGGTCGCCGAGGTCCGTGTGGTGGGGACGCTCGGGCAGCTCGAGGCCGGCGTCGCGGATGGCCGCCCAGATGCCGTCCTGGTCGAGGGCGTCCTTCATGACCGAGTGGCCCACGCGGTAGGTGCCGCCGTGCCCACGGGCGTTGCCGACGACGACGATCTGCGCGCGATCCAGCTCGACGCCCGAGGAGCAGGAGGCGACGGCGCTGTAGAGGGAGAGGTCGCGCATGACCTGCTCCTGCGTCGGCATCTCGATCTCGCCGAGGGCCACCGCGATGCCCAGGGCCGTCGTGCCGTTGGAGATGTCCATGGAGCCGTGCGGCTCTTCCAGGATGGTCGTCTGGCCGCGCTCGTGGGCGTCGCGGATCGTGTCGATGGTCAGCAGCGGCGTCTTGGTCTGCACGTAGTGGACGTCGGCCGGGTCGGTGATGCCGGCGGCCTCCATCGCCTTCTTCACGCCCTCGGCGACCTTCTCGACCATCGCGACCCGGCCGATGTCCTCGGGCAGCAGGACGTCGCTCATCGCGTAGCCGACGGTCAGCCGCGGCTCGTCGGTCTTCTCGACGGCGTCCTCGGGGAGGGTGGCGAAGACGGTGGCGTGCGGGCTGATGACGCCGTCCGTCCCCCCGGACCACACGATCGGGATCTGCTTGACCTCGTCGAGCGACCGGGAGCCCTTCTCGAGGAGCACCTCGCGGAAGGCGCGGTCGGCGATGATCCGCGTGTAGTCGTTGATCCCGCCGTTGCCCTCGGTCTTGCCGATGACCGCGACGACCCGGTCGGCCTCCATGACGCCGTCGTCGATGAGCTTGGCCAGCTCGGACGCGTCACTGACGTTGTGCAGGGGGACCTTGCGGACCTCGATCGGTGCGGGCATCGCGGCGTTCCCTTTCGTCGGGTGGGTGGGTCACTGGGCGGTGAGGACGGTGCCGACGGCGTCCCCGCGGACGGCGTCGGAGATGTGCTCCAGGCTGGTGATGACGGCGCGCCGGGGCTGGTCGTGGCCGGGGGCCGTGCCGGTCACGAAGCGCAGCGCGGCGTCCACCTTGGGCCCCATGCTGCCGCGGGCGAACTGACCGGCCGCGGCGTGCTCGCGCAGCTCGGCGGCGGTGACCGCGCCGAGCGGCCGGGCGGACGGCGTGCCGAAGTCGATCATCACGTTCGGGACGTCGGTGGCGATGACCAGCGTGTCCGCGCCCAGCTGGGCGGCCAGCAGCGCCGCGGTGAGGTCCTTGTCGATGACCGCCTCGACGCCGCGGAGCGCCCCGCCGCCGTCGTCCACCACCGGGATGCCACCGCCGCCGGCGCAGGCGACGACGAAGCCCGCGCCGGCCAGCGCCGAGATCGCCGGGACGTCGACGACCGACCGCGGCTCGGGCGAGGCGACCACGCGCCGCCAGCCGCGGGGGCCGCGGTCCTCCCAGATCTGGCCGTGCGCGATGAAGGTCTCGGCCTTCTCCCGGGGGAGGAAGCGGCCGACCGGCTTCGACGGCTCGCGGAAGTGCGGGTCGCCGGCGTCGACCAGCGTCCGGGTGACCAGGCCGGCCGTGCGCTGCGCCAGGCCGCGGGCGGCGAGGGCGGCGTCGAGCTCGTCGGCGAGGGTGAATCCGATGGTCGCCTGGGTCTGCGCCACGCACCAGTCCAGCGGCACCGGCGGGACCTCGTGGGCCGCCAGCTCGTTCTTGACCAGCAGGTTCCCCACTTGCGGACCGTTGCCGTGGGTGAGCACCACCTCGACGCCGGCGGCCACGACCTCGGCGATGGGCCCGCACGCCGCGGCGATCGCCGCCTGTTGCGCGTCCGGCGTCGCCGATCCGTCGGGACCGGTCATCGCGTTGCCGCCGAGGGCGATCACGACGCGGCGGGAGGAGGTCACGCCGGAACCCTAGCCGGGAAGTGCCTCAGCGCTGAAGTAAATCCGTCAGCGGCGCCAGAAGTCGAAGGAGTCGCGTCCGGGCCGGAACCCGGCCGCCTCGACGACGTCCACCGCGAGGTCGAAGTGCTGGCCGACGACGGCCGGCTGGTGCGCGTCGCTGCCGAAGCTGACCGCGGCGCCGCCCTCCTCGTAGAACCAGCGCACCTGGTCGACCGAGGCCAGCGGGCTGGTCGTGTTGACCTCGAGCGCGCGGCCGGTGCCGGCCAGCGCGCGGAACACCGCCCGGTACTCCTCCTCGTAGTCCTTCTCCGCGTACCGGTCGCTGCCCCCGGGCCAGTACCGGCGCGGGAAGTCCACGTGCGCCAGCACCTCGAAGACGTCGCTGCTCTCCACCATGTCGACGACCTCGGCCAGGTAGCGCCGCATCGTGGTGTCCGCGTCCGGGTAGAGGAGGCGGCCGACGCCGTAGAGCCGCCCGTCCTGGCTCAGCGAGTGCAGCGACCCCAGCACCCGGTCGACCGGGGCGTCGCGCAGGTGGCCGGCGACGCTCGCGGCGAACAGGTGCGGCTCGCCGGTCTCGACGCCGGACCAGATCCGCAGCTCCGGGAAGCGCTCCCGGCACTCGGTCAGCTCGGCGAAGTAGCCCTCGACGTCGATCGGCAGGTGCCGTGAGGCGTGCCGGTCGACCAGGCCGTCGGCGGTGGCCCGGTCCTCCGGTGACCACGTGGTGAAGTCGAGGTGCTCGGTGAAGGCGATGGCGGGCAGGCCCCGGGCGACGGCCCGCTCGCAGGCGCGCACCATCGTGGCCGAGTCGGGGGTGTCCCAGGACCACCTGGTGTGTACGTGGTTGTCCGGCGGTCGCATCGTCTGTGGATTGTCCTCCTCCGTCCCCAGGTTCCGCGCGGCGGCCGGTCCTGTCACCGCGGGTGCCTACTGTCGGGAGCCGTGAGCACCGCCGCGCCGCCGTCCGCCCTGACCACCGAGGCCCTCGAGGTCCTCCGCGAGCTGACCGGCCGGCCCGACGCCGAGTTCCGCGAGGGGCAGGACGCCGCCGTCGCCGCGTTGGTCGAGCGCTCGGAGCGGGCGCTCGTGGTGCAGCGCACCGGCTGGGGCAAGTCGGCGGTCTACTTCGTCTCCACGGCGCTGCTGCGCCGCCGCGGCGCGGGCCCGACCCTGCTGGTCAGCCCGCTGCTCGCGCTGATGCGCGACCAGGTGGCGGCGGCCGCGCGGGCCGGCATCCGCGCGGTGGAGATCTCCAGCGCCAACGCGACGGAGTGGGACGACGTCGCCTCCCGCCTCGCCGCCGACGACGTCGACGTGCTGCTCGTCTCCCCGGAGCGGCTGACCAACCCGCGGTTCCGGGAGGAGCAGCTGCCCGGGCTGGTCGCCCGCTGTGGCCTGCTCGTGGTCGACGAGGCGCACTGCGTGTCCGACTGGGGTCACGACTTCCGCCCCGACTACCGGCGGATCCGCGACCTGCTGGGCACGCTGCCCGCGGGCACCCCCGTGCTGGCCACGACGGCGACGGCGAACGAGCGCGTGGTGGCCGACGTCGCCGAGCAGTTGGGTGCCGGCGGGGTGTCGGTGACGACGGTGCGCGGTCCGCTGGCGCGCGACTCGCTGCGCCTGGGCGTGCTGCGGCTGCCGACCGACCGCGCCCGGCTCGCCTGGCTGGCCTCCCACCTGGAGGACCTGCCGGGCAGCGGGATCGTCTACACGCTCACCGTCGCCGCGGCCGAGGAGACCGCCGCGCTGCTGCGCGACGCCGGCCACGAGGTCCGGGCCTACACCGGCCGGCTGGACGACGCCGACCGTCGCGAGGCGGAGGAGGCGTTGCGGGCGAACGACGTCAAGGCCCTCGTCGCGACGTCCGCGCTGGGCATGGGCTTCGACAAGCCCGACCTGGGCTTCGTCGTCCACCTCGGGGCGCCGTCCTCGCCGGTCAGCTACTACCAGCAGGTGGGTCGCGCCGGCCGCGCCGTCGAGCACGCCGACGTCCTGCTGCTGCCCGGCCCCGAGGACCTGGCGATCTGGCAGTGGTTCGCCACGTCGTCCATGCCGCGGGAGGACCACGCCGCCGCGGTGCTGGGCGCGATGGCCGACGGCAAGGCCTGGTCGGTCGCGCGGCTGGAGACGGTCGCCGACGTCCGCCGGTCCCGGCTGGAGCTGCTGCTCAAGGTGCTCGCCGTCGACGGCGCGGTGGAGCGGGTCCAGGGAGGCTGGCGGTCGACCGGCCGGCCCTGGGTCTACGACGCCGACCGCTACGCCCGGGTCACCCGCACCCGCGAGGCCGAGCAGCGCGCGATGATCACCTACGCGCGGCCGGTCGACGAGGCGCAGTGCCGGATGGCCTTCCTCCAGGAGGCCCTCGACGACCCGACCGCCGCGCCGTGCGGCCGCTGCGACGTCTGCGCCGGTCCCTGGTACGCCACCCAGGTATCCGCCGCCGCGACCGAGGCGGCCTCGGCGGTGCTCGACCGCCCGGGGGTGGAGCTGGCGCCCCGGGCGCAGTGGCCCACCGGCGCCGACCGGCTCGGCGTCGACGTCAAGGGCAAGATCGCCGCCGGCGAGCAGCTCGACCCGGGCCGCGCCGTCGCCCGGCTCACCGACCTGGGCTGGGGTCAGCGGCTGCGCACCCTCCTCGGGGACGACGGCGTGGGCGGCGTCGTGACCCTCGACCACGAGGCGCCCGGCATCGAGGAGGACCCGGACGCCGCGTTCGACGTCCCCGTGCAGCGGTCGATCTCCGACGTCCCGCCCGACGACGAGCTGATCCGCGCGTGCGCGCGCGTGCTGGGCGCCTGGGACTGGACCGAGCGGCCGGCCGCGGTCGTCGCCGTCCCCTCGCGGCGCCGGCCCCGGCTGGTCACCGGCCTCGCCCAGGGGCTGGCCGGGCTGGGCCGGCTGCCCTACCTCGGCGAGCTGTCCCTGGTCTCCGGGGGCCCGACCGGCGGGCCCGGTGGCAACAGCGCCTTCCGGCTGGCGGGTGTGTGGCAGCGGATCGTGGTGGGCCCCGAGCTCCGCGAGCAGCTGCGTGCGCTCGGGCCGGTGCCGGTCCTGCTCGTCGACGACCTCGCCGACTCGCGCTGGACCATGACCGTCGCGGGGCGGGAGCTACGGCTGGCCGGCGCCTCGCGGGTGCTGCCCTTCGCGCTCGCCCTGACCGCCTAGGGGTCGTACACCTGTTCGATCCGGCGTAGCCTCCGCGGCATGTCGCTCGCGCACCAGCCGTCGATGTGGGACCTCGCCGAGGAGCCCACCGTGGGGCCGCTCGCCGTGACCCGGCACCACCTCGCGCGTGGTGCCTGGGTCGATCACCTGCCGGGCTGGGTCAGCGGCTCGGACGCGGTGCTCGAGGTGCTGCTCGGGGACATCGGCTGGCGCGCCGACCGCCGGCAGATGTATGAGCGGGAGGTCGCCGTCCCCCGGCTGCTCCGGTGGTACGGCGCGGAGGAGACGCTGCCGCACCCTCTCCTCGCGGAGGCGCGCACGGCGCTGAACAGTCACTACGGCCCCGAGCTCGGAGAGCCGTTCGTCAGCGCCGGGATGTGCCTCTACCGGGACGGGCGGGACAGCGTCGCCTGGCACGGCGACCGGATCGGCCGCGGGCGGAGCGCCGACACGATGGTCGCCATCGTCTCCTTCGGCTCGCCGCGGCCGCTCGTGCTCCGTCCCGTCGGGGGCGGCGAGAGCCTGCGCTTCCCCCTGGGGCACGGCGACCTCGTGGTGATGGGCGGCTCGTGCCAGCGCACGTGGGAGCACTGCATCCCGAAGACGGCCAAGGCCGTCGGGCCGCGGGTCAGCGTCCAGTTCCGGCCGCGGGGCGTGGCCTGACGACGCGACGGACTCCTCCCCGGGCCCCGCGTCGGGTGGGCCCGCGCTTGCCCCGCCGCGCGCAAGCCGCGGACCTGCGGAAACGGCCGGCGGTCGACGGGAGGGGGAGCCCCTCCGGACCCCCCGTGCACGACCCCCTCCGGCGCGTGTATCGTTCTCCCTGCACCGCGCGAGAACGGACCGGGCCGCCAGCCTGGTCAACCGCCGGTCGAACCCCCGCGGTTTGACTGCTGCGGAGCGCGGAGTACAGTCGAGACACCGCCTCGAGCAAAGGCCCAAAAGGCTGGCGTTGGAGCGCGTCCGCTCCTTGAGAACTCAACAGCGTGCCGAAAGTCAGTGCCAAGTAACAACCCCTTT